>JAKASY010000204.1 GCA_021817625.1 Bacillota bacterium
GCGCCTTGGCCACACCGGCTCGGGCGGCGCTGGCGCGCGGCGCCGCGGTGGCGGCGTCGTGAGCCGCCCCAAGCCGCGCCCCGCTGCGCGCGCCGGGCCGCGCCCCGTGATCACGGCCGGGCTCGTCGTGTACCTCCTCGGCATCTTCGTCGGCGCCCTGGACGTGAACGTCCTGGGTCCGGCCCTTCCCCTCATCGCCCGCGGATTCCACACGACCCTGGCCTGGACCGCCTGGACGGTGACGGCGTACACGGTCGCGTACGCCGCCTCCACCATCCTGGCCGGCGCCATCGGCGACCGCGTCGGACGGCGTGGCACCTTCCGCGTCGGCGTCGCCCTGTTCGGCATCGCCTCGATCATCGCCGCCCTGAGCCCACACTTCGTGGTCTTCGTGCTGGCGCGGGTGGTGCAGGGGGCCGGCGCGGGCGCCGTCTACCCCAACGCCCAGGCCGAGGGCGTGCAGGCCTTCCCGCCGGAGCGGCGCGGTCTCGCCCTCGGCCTGTTCGGTGCCGTCTTCGGCCTTGCGAGCATCATCGGTCCCAATGTGGGCGGCGCCCTCGCCCAGTTCTACGGTTGGCCGGCGATCTTCTGGTTCAACGCCTTCGCGGCGACCGCCGTGCTCGCCCTCTCCCTTCGCCTGCGCCCGGGCAGGGCGGGCGCCCGCGCCATGCCCGATGCCGCGGGCGGCATCGCCTTCGCCTGCCTGCTCGCGGGCACGCTGCTCGGGTTGGCGGCGAGCGGACCGCTCCGCGTGGCGTGCCTCGGCGCCGCGGCCGCCGCCCTGGTCGTCTTTGTCTGGCGCCAGCGGGCCGCTGCCGTGCCCTTCCTGGACCCCGCCCCGTTGGTCAGAGCCTCGGGCGGCTACCTCATGTTCGGCGCCGCCCTGATCGGGCTCAACATGTCGGCAGCCGTATTCGTGCCGGACCTGGCCCAGCGCGAGCTCGGCCTCGGGGTCCTGGCCTCCGGCGTCGCGCTCATGCCGGCGGCCGTCTCGGGCGCCATCCTGGCAGGGGTCGGCGGCGCGCTCGTCGACCGCGTCGGCGCGCGCGCGGTGCTCCTCATCGGACTCGGCGCGGGCGTGGTCGGCGGCCTGCTCCTGGCCGCGGGCAGGGTGGACGACCTGACGTTCTTCCTGGCGATGGTCGCGTTCGGCCTGGCGACGGCGTTCACCATGGGGGCCCCGATCAACCGCATGGCCATCGCCCTCTACGCCGACGCCCAGGCGGGCGAGGCGCTGTCGCTGGTCGCGGTGTTCCGCTCGGTCGGCCTGGCGGCGGGACCGGTGCTCTTGACGCAGGCCCAGGACCTGCGCGGCTTCACCGGGATGTTCGGCACCGTGGCCCTGGCGTCGGCCGTCGCCCTGGTCGTGTTCTGGCGCATGCGAGGGCCGAGCGTATCCCGTCGACCCATGCCGGCGTAGGACTTTCGGCCCAGCCCCCGACGGGGTAGAATGTCAGCGGTCATGTGAGATCCTTCCCAAGTTGGCAGTGCGCATGGCGCGCGCGGCGGCAGTGGTAAACTAGGAAACCGTAGCCGCGGATAGGGCGTTCCGACGACAGCAACGGCGCAATCGGAGGCGGATCCGCTTTTGGCTTTTCGGCGATGGTTGAGGGCGCGGTGGTGGGCCGTCGGCGGCGCACTGTCGGCCCTGGGCCTCACGGGGTGCGCGGCGGCGCCCGAGTCGACGTTCAACCCGGCGGGCCCCGTGGCGCAGCTTCAGCTCTCCATGATGGAACTCAGCTTTTGGATCATGGCCGGAATCTTCCTCGTGGTGGCCGGCGTCCTGGCGGTCGCCGTCATCCGCTTCCGCGAACGCAAGGGCCAGCGCGACGAGCTGCCGCCGCAGGTCGAGGGCAACACCTTCCTTGAGCTCCTCTGGACGATCGTGCCGATCCTCCTCCTCGCCATCCTCGGCGTGATCACGGTGTCCGGCTCGTTCGCGCTGGCCAACCTCGCGCCGGCGAAGAAGGCCGTGGTCGTGCAGGTGACGGCGCACCAGTACTGGTGGGCCTTCACCTATCCGCAGACCGGGATCACCACGGCCGACGACCTGCACATCCCCGTGGGGGAGAAGGTCGACCTCGAGCTGACCTCGGCCGACGTCATGCACGCCTTCTGGGTCCCGCGCCTGGGCGGCAAGACGGACGCGGTGCCGGGCCGCACGAACTACATGTGGCTCGAGGCCACGAAGCCCGGCGTCTACACCGGCCAGTGCGCGGAGTTCTGCGGCACGGGCCACGCCGACATGCGCATCGTCGTGGACGCCCAGCCCAAGGCGCAGTACGAAGCGTGGGTGCAGACGATGAAGCACCCGCACAGCGTGCCGACGAAGGGCCTCGCCAAGCAGGGATACCTCGACTTCAAGACCGCCGGCTGCTTCGCGTGCCACACGATCGGCGGCACCCAGTACCTCGGCGTGATCGGCCCGAACCTCACGAACATGGCGCTGCGGCCGAAGATCGCGGGCAACCTCCTGGCGAACACGCCCGCAAACCTCGCGGCCTGGATTCGCAACCCACCCGCGGTCAAGCCCGGCGCGCTCATGCCGAATCTTCACCTGTCCACGAGCCAGGTCCAGGCGCTTGTCGCCTACCTCGACAGCCTCAAGTAGACGCCGGCCCGCTCTGACGGGCGTCATCAAGGGGGGGGGGATTCCGTGGCAGCCATCTCCGAGGTGGTGCATCAGCCGCCGCTGATCGAACCCTACGAGGCCGGCCGTGGCTTGTGGTCGTGGCTATCGGTCGTGGACCACAAGCGCATCGCGCACCTGTACTTCATGGCCTCCGGCCTGTTCTTCTCGATGGCGGGCATCGAGGCCCTCATGATGCGCGTGCAGCTCTTCCAGCCCAACGGCCACTTCGTGAGCGCGGAGCTCTTCAACCAGCTGTTCACGATGCACGGCACGACGATGATCTTCCTCGCCGTGATGCCGCTCTTCATCGCCTTCTTCAACGCCGCGGTGCCGCTCATGATCGGCGCGCGCGACGTCGCCTACCCGCGCCTCAACGCCCTGAGCTTCTGGCTCTTCCTGGCCGGCGGCCTGCTCCTCAACTCCAGCTGGTTCCTGGGCGGGGCGCCGGACGCCGGCTGGTTCAGCTACGCCCCGATCTCGACCGTGGCGTACAATCCGGGCCTCGGCATCGACTTCTACGCCATCGGCCTGCAGATCGCCGGCATCGGCACGCTCGCGACCGGCATCAACTTCCTCGTGACGATCCTGAACATGCGCGCGCCCGGCATGAGCCTCATGCGCATGCCACTGTTCGTCTGGACGGTGCTCGTGACGTCGGTCCTCATCCTGCTCGCCTTCCCGGCGTTGACGGTGAACCTCTTCCTCCTGATGTTCGACCGCATCATCGGCACGCAGTTCTTCAACGCGACGGTGGGCGGCGCGCCGCTCTTGTGGTCGAACCTGTTCTGGGTGTTCGGGCATCCCGAGGTCTACATCCTCATCCTGCCGACGTTCGGCATCGTCTCCGAGGTCGTGGCCACCTACTCGCGCAAGCCCCTGTTCGGCTACAGCACGATGGTCATGGCCACCGTGGCGATCGGCTTTTTGTCCTTCATGGTCTGGGTCCACCACATGTTCACCCTGGGCTACGGGCCGTGGGTGAACTCGATCTTCGCCCTCACCTCGATGATCATCGCGGTGCCCACGGGCGTGAAGATCTTCAACTGGCTGGCGACGATGTGGGGCGGCCACATCCGCTTCCACATGCCGATGTGGTGGGTCGCGGCGTTCATCGTGACGTTCACCATCGGCGGCGTCACGGGCGTGATGCTCGCCATGGCACCCGCGGACCTCCAGTTCAACAACACCTACTTCGTGGTCGCCCACTTCCACTACGTGATGATCGGCGGCTCGCTCTTCGGGCTCCTCGCCGGACTGTACTACTGGTTTCCGAAGATCTGCGGGCGCCTTCTGAACGAGCGCTTCGGCAAGTGGTCCTTCTGGCTGGTCGTGGCCGGCTTCAACATCACGTTCTTCCCCATGCACTTCCTCGGCCTCATCGGCATGCCGCGGCGCGTGTACACCTACGCCCCGGGGCTGGGGTTCACGACGTGGAACGAGATCTCTACCGTTGGCGCCTTCATCCTTGGCGCGGGCATGGTCCTGCTCGCGCTCAACGTCGTGATCAGCGCCGTGGCGGGCGAGAAGGCGACGGCCGACCCGTGGGACGGCCGCACGCTGGAGTGGAGCCTGCCGTCGCCGGTGCCCCCGTACAACTTCGGCGAGGTCCCGCTCGTGCGCGGGCGTGACGCGCTGTGGGTGGAGAAGATGCACGGCAACGGCCGCATGCTGCCGGCGCCGGCGGCGCCGGACCACCACACGCCCGCGGGCGCCGTGCACATGCCCAAGCCCACGGTGCTGCCCCTCGTGCTGGCGGTGGCGATCATGGCGCTCGGCTACGCCATGCTGTTCCGCAGCCTGCCGACGGCGATCATCGCCGGGGCGGTGGCGGTGTTCACGCTCCACCGGCAGATGTTCACCGCCGACCCCGGCGAGTTCATGCGGCTCATGCCGGACGATCCGGCCATGGCGACGGCGCAGGGAGGAGCCCAGTAGATGGCACACGTCGTCTCGTCGGACGGGGCCGCGGCAGCCGCGGCGCACCACGAGGGCGCCGGCCAGAGCATCGACAACTCAACCCTCGGCTTCTGGATCTTCCTTTCGGCGGAGTGCATCCTGTTCGCCTCGCTCATCGGCACCTACATCCTCCTGCACACCCAGACCAACGGCGGCCCGACGCCCAAGAGCATCTTCGACCTGCGCCTGACGTTCATCGGCACGATCGCCCTTCTGCTCTCGAGCCTCACCATGGTGCTGGGCTACTACCAGGTTGTGCGCGGCAACTTCCGGGGCCTGCGCGTGTGGCTGCTCGTGACGATCGGCCTCGGCCTCGTGTTCCTGGTCGAGACAGCCTACGAGTTCGCCGGCTTCTGGCACGCCGGCCTGACGCTGCAGGCGAGCCCGTTCGGCTCGGCCTTCTACACGCTCGTCGGCTTCCACGCCATGCACGTCACCTTCGGCCTGTTCTGGATCACCTCGCTGCTCTTCTACTCCTTCAAGCCGCAGTTCGCCCGAGAGAGCCTGACGAAGGTCGGTGTCATGGGCCTGTACTGGC
>JAKASY010000205.1 GCA_021817625.1 Bacillota bacterium
ACCCTGCCTTGCCATCTGCTCGAGCCGGCGTGCGGGTGAGCGCTGCGCGCCACGTGGTGGCGCAGGTCCACAGAGCCGACCCGGCGCGGTCAGACCGGTGCAGCGCTTCCGGTCGGGACAGTTCGCGAGGGCCTAACGCGTACGCCGCCCCAAGCCGAACGGGCGGGTGACGTATCGCGACAGCTGACGGACGACGGCCGGCGCATCCGCTGCGTCGGTCGTCGCCGCGAGAGGGGACCCGGGGAGGCCACCGTGTCCCGGCCGGCCGACCCTTCGCGCGCCTTGGGCCACGTGCACCGGGACCGAACCAACCACGACGTCGCGGCGGTCGAGCAGGGCCGCGGACAGGAGTCGACCGACCTGGTTGTGAAGAAGCGACTGCCAGCCGCGACGCGCCACGAGCTCGGGCACAAGCACGAGCAACCTGCCGTGGTCGTGCACCTCCAGAGAGTCGACGAACCGGAGGATGGGGCGCACCACCGACCGGTAGGCGGAGACCAACACCACCAGGCGAACGCCGGGCCCCCACGCCTCCCACGCCGCGCGAAACGATCTCTCCTCCGCCTCGCTGAACGCGACGTGTACGGCCACGACCCGCATGTTCAAGGACGTGGCATACGACAACGCCTCGTAAGCCAGATGGTCGACGCCAGAAAGCGGCACGAGCACCAAGGTATCGCGGTGATCGAGCGTCGGTGGCACACGGCCTACCGCCAGCTCGCGTCCCACCTGTGCGTAGTACACGTGAATCCGGGCGAGCACGAAGACGATCAGCGGTATGGCCAGGATCACGATCCAGGCGCCTTCCACGAACTTGGTGACGCCGAAGACCAGCGCGGCGAGACCGGTGGCGAGACCGCCCACCCCGTTCAAGGCGGCACGCCAGCGGAAGCCCCTGCTCCGCAAGCGAAGCCATCGCCGCACCAATCCGACCTGCGAGAGCGTGAACCCGACAAACACGCCGATCGCGTACAGAGGGATCAGGCTGACCGTGTTGCCGTGAAATGCTACCAGAAGGACGGCCGCCAGCAAGCCGAGCATGACGATCGACTCGCTGTACACCAAGCGATCGCCGCGAACGCCGAGCACGTGGGGCGCGTAATGGTCCCGCGCCAGCAGGCTGGCCAGGATGGGAAGGCCGTTGAAGGATGTGTTGGCAGCGAGCCCGAGCACGACAGTGGTCGCGAGGGTAAGCACGTAGAATAGCCAGCCGTGCCCGAATGCGCCCTCCACCACTTGGCTGAGGACGGTGGTCCCCGCATGCGGCACGATGTGAAAGCGTTGAGACAGCACGGTCACGCCAACAAACATCACGGCGAGGAGCGCGCCGAGCAGAACTTCGGTGACCTGAGCGTTGCGCGCCTTGGGCTCGCGGAACATGGGCACGCCGTTGGCGATCGCTTCGACGCCCGTGACCGCACTGCAGCCCGACGCGAAGGCGCGCAGCACGAGGAACGCGCTGAGCGGCATGAAGGGCCCGACGAGGTGGGACGACGGTAGCGCGACCGCTGGCGTGCTGCCGCGCAGGAGACCTACCGCCATGACGGCCAGGAGACCGACGATGAACACGAACGCCGGCAAGGCAAGCGCCCGCACGCTATCGGATACGCCGCGAAGGTTGGTGAGCGTGAGCATGCCGAGCATGGCCAGCGCCACGGGCACCGCGAACGGCAGCGCGGCCGGAAAGGCGGAGACGAAGGCGGCAACGGCGGCCGCGATCGAGACGGCGACCGTCAGCGTGTAGTCCACCAGGAGCGATGCGGCTGCAACAAGACTGGTGCGGGCGCCCAGGTTGTCCTTCGAGACCGCGTAGGCGCCACCGCCGGCCGGGTAGGCGCCGATGACCTGGGTGTACGAGAAGATGAGGAGCGCCAGAAGGCTGGCGATTCCGAGCGCCACGGGCACCGCCAGATGGAGTGCGCGTGGACCCGCTCCAACCAGGACCACCAGGATAGCCTCGGTCCCGTACGCCACGGAGCTGAGCGCGTCCAAGGACAAGAGCGCGAGACCGCCAAGCGGCGACACCGTCTCATGTGCGACCTCCTTGGTGCGCAGTGGGCGACCAAGGATCCACCGCTGCAATGCCATCCGCACCCGTCCTTCTGCCGTCCGAGCCATCGGACGCAATGGTCCTGGCCCGCCGTCGCGAAGTCCCTTCTGTGGCGAGCGTCGATGTCGCCACGGCGAACGGCACAGAGCGCGGCGGGCTGGTCAAGGGCCCCGTGTCCTTCCCTCCACGGCCGCTGTGGATAGGCGCGGAGGGCCTGACTGGCGAAGGCTTGAGGAATCCCCTGCCTCTAGGAGCGAGCCCGCACACCAGCGGCACGGGAGAACCGACGAGGTCGCACATGCCCGCTCCTGAGCCGCCGACTGGGCGCAACGCGATCGTGTGTCCATCCGCGCGGCCGGACGCGGACGCGAGGGAGCGGGCCACGGGCCGGCGGCACGCGACGACGTCCAAGCTGCGCATCCTGGCCGCGACAAGAAGCGCCCCGATCAGGCGGCGCTGATGCCTGGCTCGCTGCTCGAATGCCCGTTCGGCCGCCGTTCGCCAGGCGTTGGCAGGGCACGAAGCTGCACAAGGGTCTCGCCCGAAGGCAGGGTAACGGTCGACTGGACGTAAACCGTCGCGTCGACCGGTCCACCGCAACGGACACATCTGGAGGCGCGCGAGCGACCGGCGACGAGCGTCCACCAGGGGCAGAGCGTGCAGGCGATGACGCTGTAAAGCATGACACCACCTTCTCGCCGACTTGCGGCTTGCTATGGCCGCCTTGGACGATGCACGCCGGGTACCGCTGGACCGGTCGTCCACCCCCGGGCGTTGGCCCGTCCCGCTGCCTAGATGTGCCAGTCGCCACGCGGTGCCCTGGATAGCCGCGCCGACGTCGGCGCTCGGGTCGGCATCCGTGGGCGCGGCGACCGCCGTCCAAGACCATCTCCAACCGTATTCCCCTGGGCGACGCGCCGCATCGCTCGTCACGCGCGCGCTTCGGCACCAACGAGCCCGTTCGGCAGGTCCGCTCTTGCCCAACACCCGCCGCCAGGGCGCTATCGACATGTGCGGCGAGTGCGCATCGGCCCGCCGGTCCTGCCACGAGCGGCCGGGCCTGTCGGTTCTCCCGACGCCGCCGACGCCCCGCGCTCCCCCTGCGCCAAGGCAATCTTGACTCAGGGAGCGAACGCCTGCCTCGGGTGGATCACGCTTGGCCGGCGGCCAGCCGCTTAGACGCCTCGCCACGGCCTCGGCAGGCGCGGTCGACCGGCTGGCGCCGACTGGTGAACGCCTCTTGAGCGCGGCTTCCCACGCCGCGCTCCCAGGGCAGGTGCTCGCCCTGGCGATCCAGGGTCGCGCTGCGACCGCACTCGGCAAGCCGGACGTGCGGATGCCGCTGGTTGGGGGACGCCGGTCTCCGCGCTGGCCGACATTCTGAGTCGTACTTCGCGCATCCGTGTCCCGCACGGGCCCGCCAGCGCACGTACCTCGCAGCAGGACGCGCTCCCATCCAAGCCGCGGGGGCCCGGCGCCTTGGGCCGCCGGGTCCGCGCTGGCCCTCCATGAGAGCCCTCCCGATGCCGGTCGGCCCTGGACAACCCGCCCGCCCCTCGGGCCCAGCGATAAGCGCGGCCGAGCTGTCAGCGGCCAACCACCGCCACCCGGACCATCCCCCGCGAACGGTCGGGTGGACGCCCGCTAGGCTAGGGGTGACCAGAGCAGACGAACCTTCCAGGGGAAGGACTCTGGCGGTCAACCGAACGTCCGTGTCGTGGGCCAGCGACGACGCGGCGGGCAGCGGCGCGCCGGGCGGCGCCAGATTCGACCATCGCCTCGGGCTGGCCGCCGCGGCCGCCTTGTCGAGGTGCGGGCGGGCGTTCGCCAGGAGCAGTGGCACCTTGACCAAAGTGGGGGGACGGACAGCCTGGAGCTGGCGCCTGTCCACAAGCCGCGCCTGTACGCGAAGACCCGTGGCCAGAATCCAGAGGCACGGAGCGAAGGAACGCACAGCTGGCCGGCATGCCGGGATCCGGCGCCGGCTCACGCCGCCGGCCCCGGCACCGATCCTTAGGCCATTGGCGGCGGCGAGCGGGGCGGACGGTTGCGCAACGCCTCGCGACGGCTTGTCATGTCGAGCTTTTGCAGGATGTTCACGACATGATGCTTCACCGTCCAGAGCGACAGCGTCAGCACCTCCGCAATCTCCCTGTCCGTCAGACCGTCGCGGAGGAGGTCGAAGACGTCGCCCTCGCGCCGGGTCAGCGACTGCTCGCGCTCCTGTCCGGCATGGGGCGGCTCGTGCACCTTCATGGCCTCCAGGATGGACGGCCACAGGGTGTTGCTGGTGACGAACCGCACGCGGTCCTGCAACAGACGCAGCACGGCCACAAGCGCGTCGGGGCCGATCGTCGAGTCCAGTAGGCCGTCGACACCCGCGAGGACGACGGCGGCGATGTCGGCGGGCTCGAGCACATCCGTGATCGCAATGATGCGCACCAAAGGGCGCATCTCCTTGATCCTGCGCAGCACCTCGCAGCCTGGCGCGACGGGGCTGCGAACCGCCGCGATGACGACCGCCGGGACGTGCTCGACGGTGAGCCCGAGCGACTCCCCGTCGAGCCCATACGAGCCCACGACCGCATACTCCGCCGACGCGTCGAGCACGTGCTCCAGACCTGCCGCCATGAGCGCCGACGCACCGAGAAGCAGGACCGTAGCCCGCCCGTCCGTCATGGGACCACCCGCTCGCGCCCTACACATCGGTCATCGGCCAACGCCCTACCTGTCGAGAGGGTTAGGAAGGCCAGACGTTTGCCCCGTTTGCCGCGATGCGC
Organism: Bacillota bacterium; assembly: GCA_021817625.1. The sequence continues at coordinate 4,831 of JAKASY010000205.1, forward strand.
CGTGCTTGGTGCGCGGGAGGGCGCGAGATACAGGCGAATCCTCGCAATGAGGGCGACAAACCAGCACCCTGAACGCACCGGTGATGTCGGCCGTTGACGAGCTGCGTCGTTGCGATGTCACCCTCCCGGCAGCGAACGGGGGCGCCCCCGGTCGTAGACAATCCGCTACGCATCAGATCTTTTCCCTACTATTATACACCAGGGATGAACGGCGCTGGAACTGCCAGAATCGCAGCCCTGGTCCAACGTCTCAGGCCGCGACTGGTTGGTATGACCTGACTTTCGCCGGTC
>JAKASY010000206.1 GCA_021817625.1 Bacillota bacterium
TTCGATGTCGGCCCGCGGCCTCAGCCGCGCCGGGCGCGACCCAGGCTGAGGCGGTCGACGGCACGGCGGACGACCGCCTCCTGGTAGAGGGAGCGCGGCTCCGCCGTGTTCAGCGCCGACTGCAGGAGGGGCACGGCGCGCGCGTCCCCGTACGTCTCGAGGGCCGCGGCCACGCGCTCCTTGCCCTCGGCCCAGCCCGTCCGCCCGAGAAGGTCGGCCAGGAGGTCGAACACCCGCACGTCCCGCCGCGCGCGGCGCGAGGCGGCGAGGACCGGGGCGAGACGCGCGGCGGTGCGCAGGTCGCCCTCGGCGATCACGCCCATGACGTGGTCCATCGCCGCCGGCTCCAGCGCGAGGAGGCGCTCAACCACGTGGGCGAACAGCGCGCCGTCCGGCTCGAGGTCGCCCGCCAGGCTCACCAGCGCCTCGCTCGCCGCGTCGGGCATCAGCTTCTCGAGCAGCTCGATGGCGTGGACGATGGCGTTGTCGCCGTCCTCGGCGGCCTCCTTCAGGCCTTCGTCGAGCGGGATCGCGAGCAGGGGGAAGCGCACCTCGGGCCGGCGGCGGGCGTACTCGTAGGCCTTGGCCCCCATCGGCTCCTCATCGAACACGCTGTCCCAGAACTCCTCCTCCGCCTCGTCGAGGGGCGACACCCCCGCCTCGTCCTCGTCGAACACCGGGTCGCGGCGGCGCCGGCGGCGCGCGGCGGAGAGATCGACGACGCGGGCCGCGCCTGCTGCCACGCCGTGCACGGAGGCCATGCCGCTCGCGTCCAGGCTCGCGGGCTCGAGGTGCGACTCGCGCGCCGGACCGAGCGGGAAGTCGATGCCCGGCAGCGAGGAGATCGCGTCGCGCAGCGTCCAAAGGGCGTGGATGCGCTCGACGCCGCGGCCTTCGAGGCGCAGCCAGGCGCTTGAGGGCCGCGCGCCGCGGAGCACGGCCGCCCCCGCCGGCCCGAGCAGGGCCGGGTCGGGGCCGTCCCGGTCGGCCCGCCGCCAGGCCTCGAGGAGGCGCTGGTCGATCGGCGCGGACACGTCCTCCCGGCCGCCGAAGTAGTCCGCCACCGAGCGGGCGTACACCGGGAAGTTGAACGCCAGGCCGCGCGCGCCCACGTCCAGGAAGCGGTGCACCAGGGACTCGATGTCGAGAGGTCCGGGCGGCGGCGCGAGGCGCCGCGGCATCGTCCGCAGGATGCCCTCCAGGCGCGTGCTCGCCGCCTCGAGCGCGGCCGGCCCGTGCGTGCCCGCCTCGAACAGGGCGCTGATCATCATGCCCTCGAGGATGCCGGTGAAGGTGGCGAGCAGCACCTCGCGGTCGTAGAACGTCATGGCGTCGCGGAGATCCCGGCAGAGGTCGACCATGCCGTCGAACTCGCTGACGCGCTCGATCTCGGCCATCAGGTCGTCGCCTTCGGGCCCGCCAAGGCCCATGCCGCCACCCCCTCTCATTCGCCCCAAATCATGAGCGAGAGGAAGTCCAGGCGCAACACATCCTCCTGGCTGCCCTCCACGCGCAGGGAGCCGTCCACATAGGGCTCGGTCGGCGACATCCGGCCCGAGAACACGGCGCACAGCACGCTGCCCGGCGCGCTCAGGCGGATGTCGGGCGCCGGCGGCAGGTCGCTCACGAGCACCTCGCCGCCACGCACCAGCATCCCGACGCCGTCGCCGTCCGTGGTCTCGAGCGCGATCGCCCGCTCCCAGTCGGCCACCATCTTGCGAAGCCGCGGGTCCGTGTTGATCCGCGCGGCGAACGCGGTCAGCGCCTCGCGCAGCTCCCCCGGGTCGGTCATGCCCCCACCTCCGCCAGCATGCGGCTCTGGGGCGCTACCCCCAGGCGCCCGAGCGCGCTCTCCAGCGCCTCGTTCCCCACCGCCTCGCGCCCCCTCCCCAGATAGGCCACGGCCATCGCCTCCACCACATTGGTGCCGAAGCTGCGCCCCGCCATGTCCGGGGTCGTCGTCACCAGCCGGCGCACGCCGCGCGCCTTCAGATCCTTGACGTCGTCGGCCGTCGTCGTGTTGGTCACCACCGTCTTGCCGTCGAGGCGCTCGGGCATGTAGCGCCGGATGAAGTGGAAGTCGCCCGCCACCACCTCCGCCTCGTCGTACGCCGACTGGAAGCGCGCGTCCGGCGCCTTGTCCTGCTCGCGGCCGGTCGGGTAGAGCATGCCGAACGGCAGCTTCGACACCTGCGGCAGGACGCGTCGCGCCACGTCGGCCAGCTCCTCGAGGCTCTCGATCGGATAGGGTATGCCCGCCGTGAACATGAGGTCGCCGCAGCGCAGCCGGCAGCCCGCGGCCGAAAACGCCTCGGCCATGCCGAAGCGGTCGAGGGCGCTCACCAGGAGCACCGGCGTATCCCGGCCAACGACGCCCGCCTTAGCGAGCTGCTCGACCGCCCGCCGCTCGAGCGTGGCCTTGACGCCGCTGCCGTCGACCACGGGCGTGAGGCGGGCGCTGTCGCGCAGGCGCACGCCGTCGCGCACCTCGTAGCGGGTGCCGGCGGCCTCGAGGTAGATGTCGATGCCGCCAAGGCCGATCGCCGCCACCTTGCCGTCCAGGGCGCGCACGCGCTCGGCGGCGGCGTCGATGTCGCCGTCCGTGCCGACGCGCGACAGGCGGAAGCGCCGCCCGCCGGCCGACAGCTCGACCACGTGGTCGCGCCGCGACGAGCCGAGCGAGACGCTCACCACCTCGAGCACGGCCTTCTCCTCGTGGCCCTGGGCCGGCGCGGCCGTCATCGCCCCTCCGCTTCGCCGCCGCCCGGGCTCGCGCCCTCGGGCAGGGGCCGCTGGAGCGGGAAGAGGAGCACGTCGCGAATCGACTCGGCGCCGGTGAGAAGCATGACCAGCCGCTCGACGCCGATGCCAAGGCCGCCGGCGGGCGGCATGCCGTACTCCAGGGCAAGGAGGAAGTCCTCGTCAGGATCGGGGATCTCCTCGTCGCGCGTGCGCCGTCGCTCCTCCACCTGGGCCTCGAAGCGCCGGCGCTGCTCGAGCGGGTCGTTGAGTTCCGAGAAGGCATTGGCGAGCTCGCGCCCGGCGGCGAACGCCTCGAAGCGGTCGGCGACGCCGGGCCGATCGGGCCACTCCTTGGCGAGCGGCGAGATCTCGAGCGGATAGTCGACGAGGAAGCACGGCTGCACCAGCCTCGGCTCGACGAACTGGCTCGACAGCTTGTCCACCACCTGGGCGCGCGAGGCCGCCTCGTCGACCTCCACGCCGAGGCGCTGGGCTGCGGCCCGCGCCTCGGCGTCGCCGCTCACGGCTAGCCAGTCGAGCCCCGTCGCCTTACGCAGCTCCTCAAGGTACGACAGCCGCGGCCAGGGCGGCTTGGTGTCGAGCTCCTGGCCGTGCCAGCGCAGGACGGGGCCGCCGGTGAGCGCCACCGCCAGGTCGTGCACCAGGTCCTCGACCAGGCTCATGATGTCGCGCAGGTCGGCGTACGCCCAGTACAGCTCGAGCAGGCTGAACTCGGGGTTGCGGCGCGTGTCGATGCCCTCGTTCCGGAACACGCGGCCGATCTCGTACACGCGCTCGAAGCCGCCCACGAGCAGGCGCTTGAGGTGCAGCTCGATGGAGATGCGCAGGGACAGGTCGAGGTCGAGGGCGTTGTGGTGGGTGTGGAACGGGCGCGCCGCAGCGCCGCCGGCAAGCGGCACCAGGACGGGCGTCTCCACCTCCATGAAGCCGCGGTCGTCGAGGAAGCGCCGCACCCGCGCAACGATCCTCGACCGCATGCGGAACGTGTCGCGCACGTCGGGGTTGGCGATCAGGTCGAGGTAGCGCTGGCGATAGCGCAGGTCCGTGTCGCGCAGGCCGTAGAAGCGCGTGGGCAGTGGCCGTAGGGCCTTCGCCAGCGGCTCGAAGCGCTCGACAGCGATCGTGGGCTCGCCGGCGCGCGTCCGAAACAGGCTCCCTTCGACGCCGATGATGTCGCCTAGATCCAGAAGGTCCAGGCGGCCGTAAGCCTCAGGGCCCAGGCGGTCGCGCGTGAACTGGACCTGGATGGCGGCCGCCTCGTCCTCGAGGTCGGCGAACGTCATGGCGCCGTGGCCGCGAATCGCGCGGATGCGGCCGGCCGCGCGCACGCTGTGCCCCTGCCAGGCGTCGAACCCGACGCGCAGGTCATGCGCCGAGGCGGTGCGCTCGAATCGGCCCCCATAGGGAGAGAGCCCGGCCGCAAGGAGCGCCCGAAGCTTCTCCATGCGGGCCGGGTCCAGGCCCCTTTCGACCTCGTCCGCCACCCGCTAGCGCACCACCTCGAGCACCTGGAAGCGCACGAGCCCGAGCGGCACCGACACCTCCACGACGTCGCCCGCCCGCCGCCCGCTCAGGGCCGCGCCCACCGGCGAGTCGTTGGAGATCCGGTTGTGGCCGGGGTCGGCCTCGGTCGAGCCGACGATCGTGAACACCTCGACGTCGCCGCTCTCCTCGTCGCGCACCTTGACCTGGGTGCCGATGCCGATCTCCTCGGGGTCGTGGTCGGCGAGGTCCACGACCTTGGCGTTGCGCAGCTGCTCCTCGAGCATCAGGATGCGGCCCTCGATGAACGCCTGCTCGTTCTTGGCGTCCTCGTACTCGGAGTTCTCGGAGATGTCGCCAAACTCGCGCGCCTGCCGGATGCGCTCGGCGACCTCGCGCCGACGTACGGACTTCAGGTGGTCAAGCTCTTCCTCGAGCTTCTTGTATCCCTCGGCCGACAGCATGATTTCCCGATCCATGACCGACCCTCCCCCTCCTGCGAAAGCGACTCGTCACGGGCAGTCGAGGCCGGATCCAACGTAGGCGCCCCAAGGGACGCCCGAAGACGTCCCCGGCCATGCTGGGGGAGTGCCCGCTCCGACTGCATCTATGAATTTCTAGCGCGCTATGATACCCCGCACCGCCGTGGGCGTCAACGGCCTACGCTCCGGCCGCGCCGCCCGCCGCCACCGCCGTCGCGCCCGCCGCGTGCGCCTCCACAAGCGCCCGGTAGCGCTCGACCTCGGCCGTGAACGCCTCGGGCGCATCGCACTGCATGAGGCGCACCCGCTCCTCCGCCGCCTGCGGCATGCCGCGCACGTAATGGGCGGCATGCCGCCGTATCTCGACCACCGCCAGCGCGTCGCCCTTGAG
>JAKASY010000001.1:0-15380 GCA_021817625.1 Bacillota bacterium
GGTCGAGCTCCGCCACCTCCGGCAGGAGGTCGACGAGCGTGGAGACGCGCAGGAGCACATCGACGAGGGCGGCGCGGTCGCTCTCCTCGCGGCCGCGGAAGGCGCCAAGCAGGGCGCGCGCCCGGATGCCGTCGACCATGCGCCGGGCGTCGGGCTCCGTCAGGGGCGGCAGGCCGACGGTGACGTCCTGCAGGGCCTCGACCGCCGTGCCGCCGAGGCCGAAGGCGACGAGCGGTCCGAACGAGGGGTCGGACGAGACGCCGACCATGCACTGGACGCCGGGCGGCGCCATGGCCTGAACGAGGAAGCCGTCGAGGGCGTCCGCCTGGCCGGCGCGACGCAGGGCCGCGAGCATGCGCTCGGACGCCTCGGACACCGCCCGGGCGCCGACGAGGCCCACCGCGACGCCGCCCACGTCGCTCTTGTGCGTGAGCGATCGCGAGGCGATCTTCACCGCCACCGGCGCGAACATCTCATCGGCTAGGCGGCCGGCCTGTTCGGCGCTTCGCGCGAGGCGGGGCATGAGCACAGGTAGGCCGATCGCCTCGAGCAGGGCGAACGCGTCGAGCGGCTCCATCCAGCCCTCCCCACGGGTGAGGGCCCGCTCGATCAGGGCGTGGGCGCGCACGAGGTCGAGCCCCTCCAGGACCGGCGCCTGGGACTCGGGCTCCGCCCGCCACTCGGCGTAGCGGTAGGCGGCGACGAGGGCGTGGGCGGCCGACTCCGGGAAGCGGTACACGGGGATGGTCCCGTCGCCGCTCCTCAGCTCGGCCGCCGCGCCGGGGCCATAGTCCATGACGCACGCGGCCACGGGCTTTCGGCTGCCCGCGGCGCGAGCGCGCGCGCACTCCTCGCCGATCGCTCGCAGCACGCCCTCCTTGTCGGCGATGTCGATGTCGACGAAGATCGCAAGCACCGCGTCGTACGCGTCGTCGGCCAGGACCTTGCGCACGACCATGCCGTAGTCGCTCGGCAGCGCCGAGGCGACCATGTCGAAGGGGTTGCCGAACGACGCGGTCGACGGCAGGGTCGCGGCGAGCGACGCGCGCGTCGCCTCGCCGGGCGGAGGCGTCTCAAGCCCGGCCGCCGCGAGCGCGTCCGCGGCTAGGATGCCGGGGCCGCCGGCGTTGGTCACCACGGCCACGCGCGGCCCGGCTGGCAGCGGCTGGCGCGCGAGCATCGAGGCGGCCTCGAACAGCTCCTCGAGGCTGTCGCACCGGATGACGCCGCTCTGCTCCACGAGAGCGTCCACGGCGCGGTCGCTCGACATCAGGGCGGCCGTGTGGGAGGCCGCGGCGCGCCCGCCGGCGGCCGTGCGCGCGGCCTTGACCATGAGCACGGGCTTGGTGCGGCCGACGCGGCGGGCGATGCGCATGAAGCGGCGGGGGTTGCCGAACGACTCGAGGTAGAGGGCGATGACGTCGGTGGCCGGGTCCTGCTCCCAGTACTGTAGGAGGTCGTTGCCGCTCACATCGGCCTTGTTCCCCATGCTCACGAAGCTCGAGATCCCGAGGCCCTGCGCGCGCGCGTACTCCACCATGGAGAGGCCGAGGGCGCCGCTCTGCGAGGCCATGGCGATCGTGCCGGCGGGCGGCATGTGCGGCGCGAAGCTCGCGTTTAGGCGCATGTCGGCCGCCGTGTTCACGATGCCCAGGCAGTTTGGCCCGATCAGGCGCACGCCCGCCATGCGCGAGAGCTCCGTCAGGCGCTCCTGGCGCGCTCGCCTCTCGCCGCCGGTCTCGGCGAAGCCCGCGCTGATCACGACGGCGGCGGGGATGCCGCGCCGGGCCGCGCCCTCGAGCACGCCCTCGACGGCCGGCGCCGGCACGGCCACGAGCAGGAGGTCCACACCGTCGGGCAGGGCCTCAACGGTGGGGACCGCGGGCGCGGCGCCGATCGCCGCGGCCTGCGGGTGGACGGCGTACACCATGCCCGTGAAGCCCTGCTCCGCGAGGTTGTCGAGCACCCTTCGGCCGATTCCCTGGCCGGAGCGCGAGGCGCCGACGACGGCGATCGCCCGCGGCCGGAAGAACGGCATGAGCGAGGCCACCGTGGCCGCGCGCTCGCGCTCGCCGAAGCGCCCGGCGGCGACGGCCGTGTGGCTCAGGTCGAGGCGAACATCGAGGCAGCCGCCCGAGTCCGGAATCGCCTTGACCGACACCGGGAAGCCGATCTCCGCGAACACCTCGAGCATCACGCGGTTGTCGCGCCGCACGATCGCGGTGAGCTCGCGCCTGCCCTGGCGCAGCGCGAGCTGGGCCAGGCGCTCTACCAGGATGGTGCCAAGGCCGCGCCCGCGCCAGGCCTCGTCGACGAGCAGGCCGATCTCGGGCGCCTCGCCCGCCGGCGCCGTCGCGAGCGACCCGAGAGCGACGATCTCGGCCGTCTCGCCGTCGCGGCCGGAGAGGACGACGAGCGCGGCAGTGCCGCTTGTGGCCGCGTTCATGAGAGCGCGCGCGGCGCCGTCGCGGCGCACCTCGGAGAGGAAGCGGAGCGTAAGCGCCTCGTCGGGCTGGCGCGCGACGAGCCGCTCGACGAGCGGCCCGTCCTCGCTCCGGAGCGGTCGGATCTCGGCGACCTCGCCGGTGCGCAGGAGCACGCGGCCGCGCTCGGGCGCCTCCTGCGGTTCGAGCAGCGCGGGCATGGCGGATTCCTCCTACTGGGCAACCTGCGGTACGCGTCGGGGCGTGCGCCCCCTCGCGCCCATGCTCGCATCGCCCGGCCGATCGGTCGCCGGCCATTGGTCCTCGCCGACCCTCAACGTTCGGCCCGACCGCGGGGCGCCATGCGCATCCGACCTTCGGCCCGACCGCGAGGTGCCGTGCGCATCCGACCTTCGGCCCTCAGAGCGGGAACATTGGTCCGTAGGAGGCCGGCGCGGGCACGCCCAACATGGCGCCAACCCCCCGCCGCGCGCCTTCGCGTACGCGGCACCCACCAGGAGGAGGAGGAGTCGCGTGATCGAGGTCCACCCCGAGTTTGACGATGCCCGCCTGCTTTCGCTCTTCGAAAAGGGTGTCCACGGCCAGTGGGGTGAAGACGCCATCGCCTGGGGCGATGCGGCGTCCATCCCACCGGACGTGAAAAAGGGCCTCGCCACCGCGCTCACGCCGGTCTACCTGGGCGAGCAGACCGCGATGATCGGCATCGCCACCGTCCTGCCGATGATGCTCGCCCGCCACAAGGCGGAGGCCGCACTCTACCTGGCGAGCATGGAGCTCGACGAGGCGCGCCACTTCCGAAACCTCCACCGCCTGTACGACCTCATGGGCGAGACGCCGCTCCCCTCGCGCCGCCTGCCAGAGATGTGGCGCTACCACGCGCGCCTCCTGCGCTCGCGCGACCCGCTCGAGTGGGTGTGGGGCATCCTCATCAGCGACCTGTTCGCGCGCCGCTTCTACGGCGCCATCCGCGACCTCGACCGCGACGGCCTGCTGGGCGCGCTCGCCCGGCGCACGCTGCAGGACGAGGCGCGCCACCAGGCGTTCTCCGACCGCTACCTCGAGACCGAGCTGCCCCATACCGACCACGACCGGCGGCTCGCCCTCCTGGGCATGCGCGACGACCTGTTCCGCGTCATGGACACCCTGTCCGGACGCCTGGCACCCGCCTCGCGCGACGCCGGCCTCGACGCCGAGGGCATCCTCGACGGCCTGTGGCAGGACACCGAGCGCTGGATCCAGCGCCTGGGCCTAGGCGCCGACGCCCCGCCGCGACCGACGCGTCCGAGGGCCTGAGCGGGTGGCCGGGCGCCCGCTGCGCCAGCGCCAGGGCAGGATTCGCCTGCCCGTCGTCGGGGACATTCCCTGGCGATCTTTCTACTTCGGCACGGTGCTCGTGCCGCCGCTGTTCGTCGTCGCCGTGTGGCTCTTCTTCTCACGCGTGGACTGGCCGCACCTGGCCGCGACGCGCGCGCTGTTCGTGTCGGCCGTGAGCCTCGTCCTGTCCGTCGCGTTCTCGATGTTTCTCCTGAACGTCGTGGGCCGCGCCTACCAGCGCCTGCGCGGGGTGGGCGGCGAGCTGGCCCTCCACAGCCAGCCCGGTGGCGGCACGCGCGTAGCAGCCCGCCTTGATTGGCCGGCGGGCGTCTCCGGCACGGCTGGCCGCTCCCTCGACTGACCGGGCCAGCGCAGCGTGTGGTCCGGCGCGCGCCTGCGCACGGCGCTTCCGAGCTGACAGGGGTTGCGCTCGCACACCGTCGCCAGCGTCGCTCCCCCGCACGCCCATGACGGGCCCGTGGACAGTGCCGGCGCTTAGGCGCCTGGGACGACGCCGAAGCGGCGTTGCCCCCACTGCCCACCCGGCCCTTGGACACGGTTTCGCCTTGCCCACATGCCCCCACCCCCGGCGGCGTTCGCTACGCTCTTGCGGACTCAAAACACCAGGCGCGAGCACCACCGCAAGGGAGGCGGCGACTCCGAGGCGAACGTCCCGCACAGCCGGCGCCACCGATCCACGGCCGCACCAACCTGGCTGAGCTTCAATCGGACCAGGTGGCCGAACTGCAAGGCTCTCCCGCAGTTTTGGTGCGGGGATCCCAGGGCAAGACAGACGATAGAAGGCGAGATGTCGAATGGCTGGCCGAACGGGGGGCCAGGCGACAAGGGCGACAGGGGCGGACCGGCCCCGCCGCTCGTGCGCGTTGGTTGGGGAAAGGTTATGACACGTGAGAATGCGGCGCCGGAGAAGGTCGAAGTTGGCCCTGCCGTACATGAGGCGCTTGAGGAGCTTGGTACGGGTGTTGCAGCCCTCGACGGGGCCCTGGCTGTAGGGCTGGCTGCAGCCGGCCACAACAGCCTCGCGATCCTTGTCCAGGCCGTTGGCAAAGAACTTGATGCCTGATGCCCGTGCCTCGCGCTGCCATGCGTCGAGTGCTCCCGCTCTGCGGTGGCCGACCAAGGTGTGGAACTGATGGGTGAGCTGCCAGATCGTCCGAAAGGCCGGGTCGACGCCGAGGCGCTCGCTGATCGGCCTCGTCCACTGGCGCGGTAGGTTCGACCGGTTCATTCGGCAGGCCTGGGCCCACTGGCGGGCTGAGAGTAGATCGGCCCGTGCTATCCCTTCGAACTCCTGGCCCACTGCGCGCGTCGCAGCTCGCGGATGATGCTGGTTGAGCCACGCGTAGAGCGTGCTCTTCGCGCCCGGCTAGCTCTTGTCGCGAGCGGCGTTCCAGAGGTCGACGCCGCTCTGCGCGCCTTGGGCGCAGAGCTGCTCCAGCGCCGGCTTCCACGCCTCAAGGTGAGCCGCGACCCGTCGCGGCCGCCGGCGGGCGTCGGGCGTCGGGCGTTCGAAGGTAGTTGGACACGGTGTCGAGGCTATGCCGACGTCGGCATAGCCTCGACAACGGTCTTGCCTATGGCGTCAATCCCGTCGTCGCGTGCGAGATGGCGGTTCATTGGAAACCACTAGTGGCCGGGTAACCAGGCTCCGCTGGGCTGGCGGCGCAGCGACCCAGGTCGACTGCCTATGGCAGGCGGCCGACGGCTGGCGCACCTGGCACGTGCCCGCGGCGCCGCCCGCGATCAGCCGCTTGGCGGCAACCGCCTTCCCGCCCGCGGCGGTCGCCTGCACCGTCGGCTCCTCGAGCGCCTGGCCAGGCAGCTACACGCTCCGGTGCGGCAGTGACGGGGATGGGCGTGGCACGCCGGCGGCGCGGGTCCGATCTGGCTCGCGTTCGCGACGACGGCCGATGGCGGACGCCGCCGGACGGAGACCGCGCTCTCACAGCCCGCCGCGCTGGGCGCGACGCCGGACTGCTTGAGGCGGCGGGCGGCCTCCTGCGGACGGCGGACGGCGGGCACATCTGGCGGGCGCGCCGCCCGCCCGAGGCGCAGCGGACGCGTTGGCGGCCCCCCCTGGCGGGACACGCTAGTGACATGCGACAGCCGAGCGGCACGCGACCGCCATCCCGTCACGACGTGGCCTTCCTGGCGCAGCTCGCGCGCCGCACGGGCGAGCACGTCTCCGCCCTGCTCGGCACGCAGAGCACGTCGGCGCTGGAACGCGGCGTCGCCCTCCTCGGGAGCGACGACGTCGTCCTCGCCCGCCTTCCCACCGCGGGCGGCGCCGCGATCTCGCTCGCCTACGTCGCGACGCTCGTCTCGCCCTGGGAGATCGAGGAGAAGATCCTCGCGCCCCTGAAGGACCGGCCCGGGCGCCTCGCGCGCCTTCCTGGTACACGCCCCGTGGGCGGTGCACGGGCGGTGGCCTCGAGTCTCCTCCAGGGTCGCGCCGTGATCCAGGACGGCGAGCGCCTCGTGAGCCTCGCCGTCTCCCACGCGCGCAGCCGCAGCATTGACGAGCCGACGACCGAGCGCGCCGTGTTCGGAGCCAAGGACGCGTTCATCGAGCTTCTCGACGCGAACGTCGCGCTCGTGCGCCAGCACGCCCGCGACCCGGACTTGCGCGTCGAGCTCCTGCACGTCGGAACGCGCGTCCCCACGCGGGTCGCGGTCCTGTCGATCGCCGGCGTCGCCGACCCCGACCACCACGCCATGGTCGTACGGCGAATCGAGGCCCACCCGGTCGCCCGCCTGCCGTTCGTGAGCCACCTCGTGACGCCGCTTTTCGGCCCCGTCTGGAGCCCCTTCCTGCCCGTATCCTTCACCGAGCGCCCGGGCCGAGTGCTCGACCATCTCTACCGCGGGCGGATCGCCGTTCTCGCCGACGGCTCGCCCTTCGCCCTGATCGCGCCCATGACCTGGCTCGACGATGTGCGCGAGGAGGAGGTCCACCTCCTAAGCCCGCTCACCCGCCTCTTCGTCCGCACCCTGCGCCTCGCGGCCATCTTCCTGGCGACGGTGCTCCCCGGTCTGTACGTCGCGATCCTCACCGGCAACCCGAACTTCCTGCCTGGCCTCCTGTCCGTCACGATCGCCGCGAGCCGTGAGTCCGTGCCCTATCCGCTCATCACCGAGACATTCTTCATGATGCTCGTGCTCGACGTCCTGGCGGAGTCCACGGTCGCGATGAAGGGCGTGCTCGGCCCCTCGATCTCGATCGTCGGCAGCCTGATCATCGGCGACGCCGCCGTGCGGGCGAACCTGGTCAGCAACCTCTCGGTCATCCTGGTCGCCGGCACGGCGCTCGGGACGTTCGTCACGCCCCACTTCTGGTCGACCTACGGCTACCGCATGTGGAAGTACCCGATCCTCTTGGCCTCCGGCGCCCTCGGCGTGATCGGCTGGGCCACGAGCGTCACCTGGCTGATCGTCCATCTTGCCTCGTCGCGCACGCTCGGCGTCGCCTATGGCACGGCCGCGGGGTCTGGCGGCGGGAAGCTCGCGGGGGAAGTCCTGCGCGCCCATCCGGTCGGCTCTACGCTGCCCGACCCGGCGCCGCGCCGGTGAGGGGCCAGCGTCCCCTTCTCAAGCCCTGGCCCCTTGCGCTCCTGGTGTTCTGCGCCGCGATCGGCCCCCTGCCGTTCGGCCTCGTCGGCTTCGCGCTGCACACGGCCGGCCGCTCCATCGTGGCGTGGGCCGCTCTCGGCGCCCTGGCGGCCCCGGCGCTGACCTGGTGGTATGGGCGCTCGCCGGCTCCCAACACCGGGGAGGGGATCGTGGCAAGCGTGTGGGCCGCCGCGGCCGCCCTGTTCTTCCTGGCCGGGGCCGGCCTGACGCTGCACCTCTGGCTCGAGGTACTGCGCGTCTCCGAGTACCCGAACACGCCGGGCTGGGCGATCGCCGGCCTCACGCTCACCGCGGTTGCCTACACGGCGCGGCTGGGACCGGAGAACCTCCTGCGCCTCGCCCCGCCGATGGCGGCGCTGCTCGCGCTGGCCGTGTGCGGCGTGCTGGTCTTCGCGTGGACGCTCGGGAGTGCCGGGCACCTGGCGGGCGGCTTCGACCCCTTCGTGGCGGGGGGGAGCCTGCCCGCCGCCTGGCCCCTCCTGCTTTTCGCCGCACACGGCACCGCCCTCTCGCCCGTCTTCGCCCGCTACACCGACGCCCGTGCCTACCTCATTCCGTCCGTCGCGGCGAGCGCCAGCGCGGGCCTCCTGCTGGCCGGCGCCTACGTCCTGCCGCTCGCCGTATGGAACCTCGGACCGTCGCTGCACACCGAGTTTCCCCTGCTGCACGCGATCACGCCCGTGAGCACGATCTTCTTTCCGGTGCACCGCCTGGCGCTGCTCGCCTTCATCCTCTTGCAGATGAACCTCATCGGCCAGCTTGCCAGCTACCTCCTGGCCGCGGTCGACCTCGCGGGCCTGCCCACGTTCCCGCTCACCTCGGGCATCGCCACCGTCCTCGGCTGCGTGGCGATCGCGGCCATGGCGGTCTGGCCCGCCCCGAGCTTTACGGTCGCCCGCCTGGCCGCGCTCTGGTCGATTGGCGGTCTCGTGCTGTTCGGCGCCCTGCCGCTGGTCGGTCGGCGCCGCGCGCGGGCGGCGGTGCCGGCGTGAGGGGACGCGGGCGCCGTCTCGCCGCGCTCGGTGCGCTGTGCCTCGCGCCGCTGCTCGCGGGCTGCTGGGATGCCACCGACATCAACGACCGCACGCCGACCGTCGCCGTCGGTTTCGACACGGCGCCCCACGGCGGTTACGAGGTCACGCTCGGGAACGCCCTCGGCACCTCCTCGAGCGGGCAGAGCCCCGCCGGCATCGCCGTCGGCATCACGCCGACGGCCACCGGCCCGACCCTACCGAAGGCGCTTGCGGCGATGCACCGGCTCACCAGCCGCACGACGTCCTTCGAGGCGGTGCAGGTCTACGTGCTCGGGCACGCGCTCCTCGCGCGCGACGGCGGCGGCGAGGTGCTCGACTACCTGCGCGAAGCCAACGACATCGACCCGAGCGCGCTATTGATCAGCGCGCACGCCACCGCCCACGCTCTCCTCAGCCACCGGGACCCGGTGTTCCAGAGCGAGGGGGTGCGGCTGGTGCGCGAGTTCAAGAGCACACACGCCATCTCCGACGGGGGCATCGCGCAGCAGGTGTGGGACGCCGAGCGCCGCCGCCTCGACGGCCTGCCCTACTTCGTCGCCGAGTACGAGGCGTCGGATCAGGCGCCGGTGCGCGCTCTCGGCGCCGTCGTCGTCCCACCCGCCGGACCCCTCCTGTCACTCGGGCCGGAGGAGCAGCACGCCCTGAACTGGCTCCTCGGGCGAAACGACTACGCCCAGGTCGACCTGCCCGACGGGCAGGTCGTGCGCATCCTCGGCGTGCGCACGCGCCTCGGCTGGGACCGGGCGCGCGCGATGGCGACCGTCGACCTCTCGCTCACCGCTGCGGGCTACAAGCTCAAGAGCTTCCTTCAGAGCCGGGCGCAGGTTGCGGCCCTGGAGACCGAGACGGCCCATACTGCGGCGGCGCGCGTAGGCGCCGTCGTGCGCACGCTGTCGACCAGGGGTCTCGACGTCATGGACCTGCGGGAGGTGGCACGGGAGGCGGGAGCGCCGTTTCCAGGCGTGCGGGCCACGCCCGTCGCCTTCGAGGTGCACGTGAACGTCCTGCCCGTTCCCGAGCGCCAGCCGGCGCCGTAGGAGCGATGCCCGTCCTGCAGGGCCTCGAGCCTCTCCCGGCCCCGTGGTGCCCGCTTGGGCCGCAGCTCGTCGCGCGCGCGGCACGGGCGCCGACGAGACCATGCCGTCGCGGCGGCTGGCGATCGCTCAGCCAACCGACGGCATAACCACTCCATATGGGCGGGCCAGTCATGTCAAGGCGTGGGCGCCCCACCGCCATCGGGCGGACCTTGTCCGTGCCACGGCCGCGCGGATCCCGCCGCGCTCGCACACGTTCCGTCGAAGAACCTCCACCCGGATGTCCCCACTCTGACGCCGCATGCCCACCGGCCTTACCTTGCCGCCAAGACCCCACGGCGCGCGCGCTCCCCCCATGGTCGCGTCCGCACGACGAGCCTGAGGAGGCCCTGGATGTAGCAGTAGCCATCGTGGCGGTCGGGCGAGCGCCTCGCCGGCCGACCGCTCGGCGCGCCATCCCGACACGCGCGGGCGCCGCCCGACCTAGCCCACGCCGCCCGCGGCCGGCGTGCCGGCCGGGGCGGCCTCGGTGGGGGCCTGATCGGCCTGGGCGGAGGACCGCCGCCCGGCGACGATCCTGGCCTTGGCGTAGGTGCGAAACGCGCCCACGATCTCCACGCGCACGCGCTGGCCGACGTACGCGGCGCCGTTCTCGATGTCGAGCACGTAGCCCTCGACCCGGGCGATGCCGTTCTTGGCGTTGACCGCGTGCGCCTCCTCCACCCGCACCTCGAGGCTCTCCCCCGCCGACACCGGGCGGGCGCGCCGCTCGACCTCCTCGCGTGTGCCCACCGCGAGAACCGTGACGCTGTCCGGCCGGGCCGCGGCCGAGCCGCGCACGAAGATCGAGCGCCCGGTCTCCCGCTCGAACTCCTTGAGGTTGTTGCCGCCGGCGCCGATCATCACCGCGGCCACGGCGGGATGGACCTCCACCAGAATGGCCTCCGCCTCGCTGCGCCGCAGCTCCGACTTGACCAGGCGCCGCACGCGCTGGCTCATCGTCTCCTCCGAGACCACGCGGCCGCGCCCGTCGCAGTACGGGCACGTCTTGAGAAGCGTCGCCTCGAGGCCGCCGCCCACCTTCTTGCGCGTCATCTCGACCAGGCCGAGCTGGGTGAGGCCGAGGACGTGCACCTTGGTGCGGTCGCGGCGCACCGCCTGGCTCAGGCGGTCGAGCACCTCGCGCTGGTCCTCGGGCCGGTCCATGTCGATGAAGTCCACGATGATGATGCCCGCGATGTCGCGCAGGCGGATCTGGCGGGAGATCTCGTCCGCGGCCTCGAGGTTCGTGTGGACCACCGTGTCTGCGAGCGAGGTGGAGCCGACGTACTTGCCCGTGTTCACGTCGATGGTGGTCAGGGCCTCGCTCTGGTCGATCACGAGGTAGCCGCCCGAGCGCAGCCAGACCTTGGGCCGCATGAGCTTGTCGACCTCGTTCTCGATCTTGGCCACGTCGAACAGGTTGCCGCCCTTGCCGTTCCAGAAGCGGATTCGGCGCTTGAGCTCGGGCGACATCACGTCCGCGAGCTCCAGCATCCGCCGGTACTCGTGGTGGTTGTCCACCACGACCCGCGACACGTCCTCCGTCAGGAGGTCGCGCACCACCTTGAAGGTGAGCCCCATGTCCCGGTGCAGGAGCGCGGGGGCCGAGCTGTCCTGCGCCTTCTCGCGGATGCGCTCCCAGAGGCGCGCGAGAAACGCCATGTCCCCCGCGATCTCCTCGTCGCTGCGCCCCTCGGCGACCGTGCGCACGATCACGCCGGTGCGGGGCGGCCGAAGGGTCTCGGCAAGCTGCTTGAGGCGGGCGCGCTCGCGCTCGTCGGCGATGCGGCGCGACACCCCGACGTAGTCCATGGTCGGCGCGAGCACCAGGTAGCGGCCCGGCAGGCTGAGGTTCGTGGTGACGCGAGGCCCCTTGGTGCCGACGGCCTCCTTGGCCACCTGGACGATGACCTCCTGGCCCTCCTTCACCAGGTCGGCGATGCGCCGCCGCCCGGGCGCGCCTGGCAGGGCGGCGTCCTCGTCCGCCGCCTCCGCCAGGTCCGGCTCGGCGCTCCCGGCCGCATCGCCGCCAGGCCCGTCGGCCGAGGGAAACACCGCCGCGGCGTCGCCAGCGTAGAGGAAGGCGTTGCGCTCGTAGCCGATGTGCACGAACGCCGCCTCCATGCCGGGCAGGACGGTGTCGACGCGGCCCTTGTAGATGTTGCCGGCGATGCGCTGGGCCAGCGGGCGCTCCACGAGGAACTCAGCCAGCTGCCCGTCTTCGACAACCGCCACGCGCACTTCCATCGGCTCGACGTCAACGAAGATCTGTCGGTCCAAAATGCTCGGCCTCCTCGGTCGCGCCCACGCGGGGCCCGACGACGCCGGTCAAAACGTGTACATCATCATAGCCGCCGGGACGCGCCGAGACAACCGCCGGCGCTGCTTTAGGCGCCGCCGCCCTCGCCGCCATCGAGCAGAGCGGAGAGCGGCGCCGCCGGGCCCAGGCGCAAAAGCCCCGCGTACAGCTCCGCCTCGCTCAGGGTGGCGACCATCCGTCCCTCGCCATCCACCACGCGCACCTCGTGGTGGGCGCGGGGCGCCGTGGCGCGCCAGAGCGCCCCGAGCGGCACCGACGGCTCGGCTACGAGGATCCTCCCCGCCAGGACGGCGCCGCGGCGCAGCGCGGCTCGGCGCTCCTCCAGGGCGACGGCCCGCCCATAGGGCATGCCCCTTCCCTCTCGCCCGGAGGCGAGCGCCAGCCAAACCCCGGCCAGGGCGACGTCCCATGCCGGGCGGCCGGAGAGCGTCGCCAGCGCGCCGCCCGCAACGGCGGCCAGGCCGACGGCCTGCCCCGCCCGCACCAGCACCGCGCCGTGCGTGCTCAGGCGGCCGGCCGCCGCGAGCGCCGCCCGCACGGCCTGGCCGCCGTCCAGCGGCAGGACGGGCAGTAGGTTCACGAGGCCGAGCGCGAGGTTCACGTCCAGCCACAGGCCCAGGCGCGCGCTGGTCGCCGCATCGATTGGCCCATGGCGCAGGACGAGCGCGCCGATGCCGGCCAGGGCAAGGCTCATGGCGGGACCGGCCAGGGTCACGGCGAGGGCCACGCGCCGCTCGAGCAGCGCGATCGACGGCACGTGCGCGACCGCGCCGAGCGGGTGGAGCACGATGGCGCGCACCTCCACCTCCTCGATCGCCGCCACGGCGAGATGCGCCCACTCGTGGAGCACGAGGGCGGCGAGGAAGATGGCGGCCTCCGGCAGGTAGCCGAGCGCCAGGGCGGTCGCGAGCAGGAGCGCGAACAGCGGGTCAACGCGTATCTCGGCGCCGAAGAGGCGCCCGACCCTCACGCCTGCGAGCCGAAGTACAGCGGGCTGAGCGGGTCCACGGCGATACCGCCCACCCGCACCTCGACAACGAGGTGCGGCACCGTGCGCGGGCCCACGCTGGGCACGCGGCCGAGGACCGCGCCCTGCACCACGTGCTCGCCCGCGTGCACGGTCGGCGCCGCCACCCCCAGCAGATCGACCTCGAGGCGGAAGCGGCCGGCGACCTCGAGGACGATCTCCTGGCCCACGGCCGGGCCCTCGCGCACCGCGCGCACGGTCGCGTCCGCCGGCGCGCGCACGGGCGCCCCCGCCACGGCACCGAGCAGGAGGCCGTCCATCTGCGTCTTTTTGCCCGTCAGGGGGTCTATGCCGGGACCGAACGGCATGAGCACGGCGCCGGCGACGGGGAAGCGCAGGGGCGGCGTGGGCGCGGGCGGCGGCTCCACGCGCGTGCCGCCGCTGAGCGGCGGCCAGCGCCAGCCCTGGCCGTCGAGGCCGCCGCGCAAGAGGCCCTCGACGCGCCCGATCAGATCGGCGGCGCCGCGCGGCGTGCCGGCGGACGTGGTCGCCAGCGCCGCGACGGTCCGACGCGCGCCCGTAAGGGCCGGGCTGTGCGCGTAGCGCAGGCCGACGAGGGCGGCCGCGACCAGGCCCGCCAGAAGCCAGCGTCCGGCGCCAGAGCCGCCCGCCGGAGAGGTTCCCCATCCACCTGCCACGGCGCTCCCCCCGTCCTGGCCCGGCCAAGCCTATGCCGGCCCGCGCGACGCCAGACCCGGGCGGGCATGGCCTCACGCGCGGGCGCGTAGCGTAGCGGCGGGGGGATCGCGCACGCCGCACGGCATGGCCCTTCTCATCGCGGCGACGGTCGCGGCCTGGGCGGTGTGGGGCGTCGTCCTCAAGCTCGCCCTGCACCACGGCGACGCCTTCTCCCTCATCCTCTGGTCGAGCCTGTTCTCCGTGCTCATGGTGCCGGCGAACTGGCTGATCCTGCGTCACCTTCGCATCGCCACGCACAGCGACCCCGGACTCATCCTCTGGGCGGCGGCCGGCGTCGCCGTCTCCGGCGTGGCGGTGTGGACGTACCCGATGGCGCTGGCGAAGAGCTCGGCCAGCCTCGTCACCGCGCTCACCGCGTGCTATCCGGCCGGCACGCTTCTCCTGGCCGTGCTCATCCTGAAGGAGCGGCCGACGGCCCTGCAGGTTGGCGGCATCCTCCTGACGGCCGCCGGCCTGATGCTCCTCGGCAAGTAAGGCGCGGCCGCCGCTTCTCCCTGCGCGGGCACCGGCAACTTGTGCGCCTTGGCCGCCGCGCCAGGCGCCGCGGCCGCACCGGAGAACCTCTGGCCAGGATGTCGAGTGTAGTGGGCACGACCGTCGGCGGACAGGCGCCGGCGCGGCACGATTGGCGGCGCGCGGCGCCGAGCGCGCTCGCGATGGCGGTCGCGCTTGTCGCGCTGGCGCCCTTCGCGTGGGCAGCGCCCCTTCGGGCCAAGGTCGCGCCGGTCGGGTTCGTCCGGGTGCAGATGGTCGCGGGCCGGGCCGCGTGGGCGGTCGGGCCCGGCATCTGGACGACCGTGGACGGCGGCCGCGTCTGGCGCCGCCGTACGCCACCGGGAGCCGGCGGACGGCTGTCCTCGTGGCTGCTGTCTGCACTCGACGCCCAAGACGCGTGGGTGGCGTACGGCTCGGCAAGCGGCCCCGCCGAGACGCTGTTCGTCACGGAAGACGGCGGCCGGCGCTGGCATGCCCATGCCCTACCCATGCAGGGCGCGCTCCAGGTGGACATGGTCACACGCCGCGTCGGCTACCTCGTGAACGAGCCGCAGGGCGGCGCGATGGGCACCACCTGGTACCAGCTCTGGCGCACGGCGGACGGCGGCAGCACGTGGTCGCTCGCCGCGAGCGACTCGGCGAGCCGTACGGGCCTGGTAGCGCCGCGTCCCGGCCAGCCTTCCCTGCCCATGGGCTTCGGCCCCGTGGGCGTGGCGTTTCTGACGCCGACACGCGGCTTCATCTGCCAGCTGTTCACCGCGCGGGGCGGGGATGCGTGCCAGGTGACCGTGGACGGCGGCCGCCGCTGGCGGGGCGTGCGCCTGCCGACGCCGCCCTCCCTCCGGCGCGTGCCGGCCTATGAGGAGTACGTGCAATGGGGCTCGGCGCCGGTCGTCGTGTCCCCGCGCGTGGCCTACCTGACGGTCGCATTCGCGCCAACCGAGGCGGCCGCACAAGGCGTAGCGCTCTACCGCAGCGCGGACGGCGGCGCGCGCTGGCGGCTCGTGCACTGGTGGCGCGGCGACGTGGCGGGCCTACAGCCCTTCTGGTCGTTCGTGCGCCTCGCCTTCGCGTCCGCGCGCACGGGCTGGGCGTTCGACCCGCTCACGTCCCCTGGCGCCGGTGCCCCGGTGGGCGCCATCGTGACCAACGACGGCGGTGTCGTCTGGCGGCCGGCGTCTCTGCCCGAGCCATTCACGCCGGCGGGTCCGCCCTCGTTCACGACCGGCGGGCGTTGCGGGCTTGTGCTGCTCGAGGCGCGCGGGCGCACCTACCTGGCCGCCACCACCGACCAAGGGCGCACTTGGCAACTCCTGCGTC
>JAKASY010000001.1:15390-26565 GCA_021817625.1 Bacillota bacterium
TCCGTGACCCGGGCACAGGGATGCTCGACGCGCGGCGGCGACCGCGCCTGTGGCGTCTGTGTCAGCTGCGCAGGTACTTCAGGCCGGCCAGGATGACGACCACGTAAGCGCCGAACTGCACAAGCGCGCCAAAGATGCCGAGCTGCCCAAGGAGCAGACCCACGCCGACCACCTCGCGTTCCGCCTCGACCCGCCCGACGAGCAGCGTTCCGCCGCCACGCTATGCGAGACAGCGACAGGCAAGTGGTGGCGACCGGCCACCGAAGCGCCGGACCACCGGCTCAGAGCGCGGGCGGCGCCGCTCCCTTCCCGCCCGGGCCGGCGCGGTTTCCGGCCCGGCGGGAGCGCGCTGCGGCGGGCGTCTCGGGGCGCTCCGGGCGCTCGCCCTCGGGACGCTCGGACACCGGCCACGGCTCGGGCCGCGCCGGCAGCGTCGGGGGCACCTTCTCGAGCGCGCGCCGCACCGTGCGCGCCACGACCTTGCGCCGCCCGACGTTGACCACAAGGCCGAGCCCCGCGGCCGTCGTGATGAGCGACGATCCTCCCGCGCTCACGAGCGGCAGGGGCACGCCGACCACGGGCAGCACGCCCATCGCCATGCCGGTGTTCATGAGCACCTGGGCACCGATCATGCCGACCACGCCCGCCGCCACCAGCGTGCCGAAGACGTCCGCCGCCTCGCCCGCGGCCAGGAGCCCGCGCCACAGCAGCACGAGGAAGAGCACCAGGGTGGCGCCGGCGCCGATGTAGCCGAGCTGCTCGGCGAGCGACGAGAACACGAAGTCCGTGAACGGCTCGGGCAGGAACGACAGCTGCGTCTCCGGCCCCGCCAGGAGGCCCAGGCCGAACACGCCGCCCGAGCCGAGGGCGATGCGCGACTGGATGATGTTCCAGCCCGCCCCCTGCGGGTCGGTTTGCGGGTGGAGGAAGATGAGGAGCCTGTCCAGCTGGTACTGGTGGATGAGCGGGAGCGGCGTGTGAAAGCGCAGGTGCGCCCAGATCGCGGCCACCACCACGGCGAGGCCGCCGCCAAACACGAGCAGCAGGTGCCAGCCGGGCACGTCCGCCATCCACAGCATGCCGAACAGGATGAGGAAGAAGATGATGCCCGTGCCGAGGTCGGGCTGCTTGAACACGAGGCCGAAGTACACGACCGTCAGGAGGAGCGGCAGGGCGAGATCGCGCAGGCGCTTCATCTGGCCGGCCCGGCTCGCGAGGTACGCGGCCATGGCGATCACGAAGATGAGCTTGGCGAACTCGGACGGCTGCAGCTGGAACGAGCCCACCTGGATCCAGCGCTGGGCGCCCAGGGCGCTGTGGCCCTTGACGATCACGAGCGCCAAGAGGAGGAAGCCGAAGGCGTATAGCCACCACGCGAAGCGCAGCCACACGTGGTAGTCGATGACGTACGCGAGGACGAACGCGACGATCGCGAGGCCCCCGTACAGCACCTGGTGCTTTACGTAATAGAGGTGGTCCGTGGGCGGGGCGCTCGCCTGCGACGTGGAGTAGATGATGACCACGCCCACGGCGAACAGGAGCAACGACGCGGCCACGATCCAGCCGTCGAAGCCCCGCCCTTCGCGCTGCTCGCTGGCCGCCATCGTCCGCCTCCCCGACCGGGCATGCGATCATTGTAACAAAGGCGCACGGGCCGGGGGCCGCGCGCGCACTGCCACATGCCGCTAGACGAGAAAGCCTGAGGAAGGCCTGGGCGGGCGCCTACTTGAAGGCGCGCTTCATGCGCCGGACGGGGATGTTCGCCACGAGCGCCACCTGGTTCTCGTTCGTTTGCAGGTCCACGAGGAAGCCGTCCTGGTCGATCTCCATGTACTCGCCGATCACGCGCAGGAGGTCGGTCTTGAGGTTCTCGAGGAGCTGCGGCGACATCTGGCTGCGGTCATGCACGAGCACGAGCCGCAGGCGCTCTTTCGCGACGTCCTTCGAGTTCTCGCGGCCGAACAAGCGGCCGAGGAGGTCGATCATCCCTAACCCTCCTGCCTGAGGCCCATGAGGCGGCGCAGGCGGCTGAAGAAGCCGGCGTCGGCGGTTGGCTCGACCACGGGGACGTCCTCGCCCATGAGGCGGCGCGCGATGTTGCGAAACGCCTGCCCGGCGCGAGACGACTGCGCCAAAACGGCAGGGTCGCCGCGGTTGGTGGAGACGACGATCGTCTCGTCTTCGGGCACCACCCCGAGGAGCTCGACGGCGAGGATCTCGATCATGTCCTCGATCCCCATCATGTCGCCCTTCTTGACCATCTGGGGCCGAAGCCGGTTGACGACCAGGCCGGGCGGGGGCAGCTCGGCGGCCTCGAGCAGACCGATGATGCGGTCGGCGTCGCGCACCGACGACACCTCCGGCGTGGCGACAACCACGGCGCGGCCGGCGCCCGCGATCGCGTTGCGGAAGCCCTGCTCGATGCCGGCCGGGCTGTCGACAAGCACGAAGTCGAAGTCCTGCTTGAGGTCGTCCATGAGAGCCTGCATCTGCTCGGGGCTGACGGCGGTCTTGTCCTTGGTCTGGGCGGCGGGCAGGAGGTACAGCGACTCCAGGCGCTTGTCCTTGATCAGCGCCTGCTTGAGGCGGGCAAAGCCCTCGACGACGTCCACGAGGTCGTAGACGATGCGGTTCTCGAGACCCAGGACGACGTCAAGGTTGCGAAGTCCGATGTCGGCGTCGACCAGGCACACCCGGCGCTGCATGGAGGCGAGCGCCGCGCCCAGGTTGGCCGTGGTCGTGGTCTTGCCCACCCCTCCCTTGCCGGACGTGATTACGATGACTTCGCCCACGCCGTCTCCCTCCGTTCCGCATGCGCGCCCACCTTCACCGCGGTGAACCGCTCCACCACGATCTGCCCGTCGCGCACACGGGCGATCTCCGGCCCCTCGCTTGCATCGTCGGGCTGGTCCTCGGGCGGCCGGCCAATGCGGCCGCCGATTCGGATCTGCGTTGGACGCAGGCGCAGCGCTGCGACCACCGAGTCCTCGCCGCCGCGCGCGCCGGCGTGTGCCATCCCGTACAAGCTGCCGAGGACGATGACGTCCCCGGTCGCCACCACCTCGGCCCCCGCGTGCACGTCGCCGAACAGCACAAGGTTTCCGTCATACCCCGCGCGCTGGCCCGAGCGCAGGGTCCGCCTCACCACGCCGGTGGCGCGGCCCTCGCCGGGAGCGCTCTCCAGCAGGTCCCCTCCCAGGTCGCGCGCGGGCCTCACGCGCAGGACGCGCATGCCGTGCTCACGGGTGATGATCTCCTCGAGCTCCCGCAGCTGTGACGGCGTCAGGTGTCGGTGGCCGACCTCCAGCGTGACCTCCGTGCCGGTGAAGAAGCGCGCGAAGGACCCAAGCCTCTCCTCCAGGCGCCGCTTGAGCGCGAGGTAGTCGTCTCCTTCCCCGAGGGCGACGAGAATCCCTTCTTTGGTACCGCGGATCAGCACGTCGTTCTTTCGCATGGCGATCCGCCGCGTGGCGATCCGTCCCTCCCCGTCGTCCCGCGCTGGCCGGCGAGCTTGCTCGATCGACGGTTTGACCATTCTCGGTGCCGGAAATCAACTCCTTCCCGCGCAATCCTAGAATAATTCGCCCTCATGCGACGCCAAGCGACGGCAACAGCACTAGTCGCCAAATTCCGCCTCTCGCTCTCGCCTTGCAGCGACGTTAGCCCTTGCTCGCCTTGGCCGGGCCCACGCCGGGCAGGCCGGGGATCGGCATGGGGTTTGTCGGGTCTTTGAGGTGGAAGTAGTAGTCGTACACGTCCCGGATGGCCGGCGAGGCGGTGGCGCCCTCCTGGCCGCGGTGGACGAAGACGACGGCCACGATCTGGGGATTGTTCAGGGGCGCGAAGGAGACGAAGTACGTGTCGTAGCTGTGCGTCGTGCCGGGCACCTGGGCGGTGCCGGTCTTGCCGCCGACCGCCATCGGAAAGCCGGCGAACTCGCTGCCGGCCGTGTCGTAGGGGCTCGTCGGCAGGGTGACGCCGTTCATGCCGGCGTGGATCGCCGCCCAGTCCGCCGCGGGGAGCTTCACATCGATCGCCCGCTTGGGCCGGTAGCGCTTCACGACCTTGCCCGCGGCCGTCTTGATCTCCCATACCAGGCGGGGCTGGTAGCCGACGCCGTCGTTGGCCAGGGCGCCCGTGTACTGCGCGAGCTGCATCGGCGTCACCTCGACCGCGCCCTGGCCGATGGCGAGCGAGTAGTTGATCCCCGGCGGGTAGTAGCCGCCGTTGACCTTGACGTAGTACGCCTTGCTCGGAAGAAAGCCCGTGTACTCCCCGGGCAGGTCGATGCCCGTGGGGCGGCCGAAGCCGAGGGCCGAGGCCCAGTGCATCATCTTCGTGATGCCCGTGATCTTGCCGACCTCGTAGAAGTAGGTGTCGCACGACTGGGCGATCGCCTTCGTCAGGTCGTTCCAGCCGGTCGAGGCCGGATACGTCCAGTTGTGCGGGTACGGCGGGTACGGGAACACGGCATAGCCGTAGAACTCGGTCTGCGGTGTGATCGTGTGCGACTCGAGCGCGCTCACGCCAATCGCCATCTTGAACGCCGAGCCCGGCGGCAGCTGCACCTGCGTGGCGTAGTTGATCAGCCGCGGCGCGGCGGTCGGCGCCGGATTGATGAGCGCCTGGTACTGGCTCTGGGTTATGCCGTTCACGAACTCCATGGGGTTGTAGCTCGGGTAGGAGGCCAGCGCCAGAATGGCGCCCGTGTGCACGTTCATGACGATCAGGCTGCCCGCGTTCGCGGGCTGATGGAAGAGCGTCTGTTCCCGCTGCATGGCCGCGAGGAGGGCGCGCTGGGCGATCTCCTGCAGGTTCTCGTCGATGCTCAGGACGAGCGTGTCGCCGCGCTGGGGCGGGCGCGTGCTCAGGGTGGCCACCGGCTGGCCGGCGACGTTCACCTCGACCTCCTCTTGGCCCGGCGTGCCGGTGAGCTGCTTGCTGTACTGGGCCTCGAGCCCTGTCGCCTGGCCGTCCGGCGTGACGTAGCCGAGCGTCGCCGCGAGCGTGCTGCCGAGCGGGTAGTAGCGTGCCGCGAGCGGCAGGAGGGAGACGCCGGGCAGGTGCGTGAGGTTTTCGGCCACGCGCGTCACCACAGCGGGTGGCAGGTTGGCGCGCAGGATCGCCGGCTGCGAGGGGTCCTGCGTGATGGCCGTCATGGCGGCGCGCCAGGACGCGATCGGGATGCCGACGAGGTGGCGCAGCGTCGCCGCCTCGGCGGCCGGCGGCTGCTGGCCGTAGTCGAAGTAGGTGGCGGCAAAGGCCGGACGGTCGCCGGCGAGGACCCGGCCCTTCGAGTCCACGATCAGGCCCCGCGGCGCCGGTAGCGGCAGGCCGCGGATGGCGTTCGCGTCGGCGGCGGCGAGAAAGCTCGAGTGCTCGCCGATCTGCAGTTGCGCCATCTGGCCGAGGAGGACGACAACGACCATCAGGACAACGAGGGCGAAGGTGGTGACGCGTCGGTCGCGACGCCTGCGATCCATGCCGCTCCTCCTCTCGCCTGACAGCCTACACCTGTGCCTGCGCCCTGCGGCGCCGGCCGCCCACGCGGCCGTCGAGCAGGGCCAGGAGGGGCGGCGCGAGGACGGCCGTGTAGGCGAGGCCGACCGCGTCGGGGGCGAGGGCCGTCAGCGACAGGTGCGCACCGGCCACGACCAGGGCAAGCACGCCGCCGAGACGAACGGCGAGGGCGGCGAGGGCGCTGCCGACGAGCGCCAGGATGGGCAGGGCGGCGCGGCCCGCGAACGCAAAGCGCCCCGCGACAAACCCGACGGTCATGTACAGGAGCGTGCCGAGACCCCAGCCGGCTCCCAGGCTTAGGTCGGTGAGGGCGCCGATGACAGCGCCCGCCCAGGCGCCCTCCGACGGGCCGTAGAGGAGGCCGATGACCACCACCGGCACGACCGCGAGGGTCGGACCCTGGCCGTGGACGAGAAGGTGGGGCACGAGGCCGATCTGCAGGACGAGCGCAACGATGCCGATCGCGCCGTAGATCATGATCCTCATGGCGTCGCCGCCTCCAGCACGAGCACCGCGGTCACGGTGGTCGGGTCGACGAGCGGCACGGCGGCGGCGCTGATCAGGCCGGTCGGCCCCTGCCCGATCGAGGCGACGCGCGCCACCGGCAGGCCGACCGGGAAGACACCGCCGAGGCCCGACGTGACCAGGCGGTCGCCGCGCCGCACGTCGGCCGTCGGCGAGAAGAAGTCGACGGTGAGCTTCTGGGGCACGCTCTGGCCGAGGGCCACGCCGAGCGCGCCCGAGCGCAGATCCTTCACGCCGACGCCGCTCTCGCCGTTGGCGAGGAGCATGACCGTCGCGACATGCGGGGAGACCAGCTCGACGCGCCCGAGGAGTCCGCCGGGGGCGAGGACCGGCGCGCCGGCGGTCACGCCGTCGGCGCTGCCGCGGTCGAGGTTGAGGCTCTCCCACCAAGAGGCCGGGCTCAGGCCGACCACGTCAGCCGCCACCGTGGGCGCTCGCAGGTCCTGCCTCAGGCGCAGGAGCGAGCGCAGGGTGGCGTCCTGGGACACGGCGGCCTGCTCGCGGTCGAGGGCCAGCTGGGTCTGGGCAAGCTCGCGCTTGAGGCGGGAGATCTGGTGCTCGGCCTGGCGCAGGCCCTGAAAGTAGCGAATGTCGCGCTGCGCGAACGCCCCGGCGCGGCTGAGGACACCCGCGACCGGCACGACGGCCTGGTTGAAGGCCTCCGCGACGCGGCGCGTCGTGGCCGTGCCGTGTCGCGTCACGACGTAGACGGCCACGAGGATCCCGATCAGGAGCACGATGAGCACGCTCCTGAGGGGCGACGGCGGCCTCGTCACGGCGTGCTCAACGGAGGGCGTTTCGCCGTTCCAGGATCTGCATCAGGGCGCGGTACTCGAGGTAGCGGCCGGTGCCCTTGGCGACGCACAGGAGGGGATCCTCGGCCTGGTGCACCGGCATGCCGGTCTCGCGCGCCAGAAGGCGGTCGAAGTTGCGCAGGAGCGAGCCGCCGCCGGTCATCACGATGCCGCGGTCCATGATGTCGGAGGCGAGCTCCGGCGGCGTCGTCTCGAGCGTCACCTTGATCGCGTCGATGATCGCGTACACGGTCTCCGACAGGGCGTCGCGCACCTCCGACGCGGTGATCGTCACGGTCTTCGGCAGGCCGGAGACGAGGTCGCGGCCGCGCACGTCCATGCTCGCGTCATCGGGCTCGAACGCGGCGCCGATGTTGATCTTGACCTCCTCCGCGCTGCGCTCGCCGATCATCATGTTGTAGTTGCGCTTGACGTAGCTGACGATCGCCTCGTCCATCTCGTCGCCCGCAACGCGGATGGAGCGCGAGGTGACGATGCCGCCGAGCGAGATGATCGCCACCTCCGTCGTGCCGCCGCCGATGTCCACCACCATGTTGCCCGTGGGCTCCTCGATCGGCAGCCCCGCGCCCACCGCCGCCACCATCGGCTCCTCCACGGTGTAGGCGCGGCGCGCCCCGGCCTGCAGGGCGGCCTCCTTGACGGCGCGGTCCTCGACGCCCGTCACGCCCGACGGCACGGCGATGACGACCCGCGGACGGCCGAGGAAGGTCACGGCGCGCGCCCGCTGGATGAAGTACTTGAGCATCGTCTGGGTGATGTCGAAGTCGGCGATCACGCCGTCCTTCATCGGCCGGATCGCGACGATGTTCCCCGGCGTGCGCCCGATCATCTGCTTGGCCGCTTCGCCCACGGCCAGCACCTCCCGGGAGTCGCGATCGATCGCCACCACCGACGGCTCCTGAATGACGATGCCCTTGCCCTTCAGGTACACGAGGGTGTTGGCCGTTCCCAGGTCGATGCCGATGTCCCGGGAAAACTGGTGGAGCAGGATGTCGAACACGCGCTCTCCTCCATCTCATCAACTCGTCGTCGCGAAGCCGGTCGAATCCGCGCCGCGGAGCCTTCGTCAAAGAGCGGGCAGTTCCCCTGCCGCGCGAAAGCTGTAGCGGCTCCCGGCGCCGATGATCAGGTGGTCGTAGAGGGGAATGCCGACCGCGCTGCCGGCGCGTGCGAGGGCGGCGGTCAGACCCCGGTCGGCGGGGCTCGGAGCGCTGTCGCCGCTCGGGTGGTTGTGGACGACGATGACGCCGCTCGCGCCGTGGCGCACCGCCTCCCCGAACACGGCACGCGGGTCGGCCGGTGTCTCGGTCGGGCCGCCCATGCCCACGCGCCGGCGGGAGATGAGGCCGTGGCGGGCGTCCAGGCAGAGGAGCCAGAACTCCTCGTGGCGCAGGCCCTCGACCAGCGGAGCCACGATCGACGCCGCCGCCTCGGCCGTCGCCACGCGCGGCCGGGGCGCGCCGGCGAGCGCGCTCGCGCGCCGTCCCAGCTCGAACGCCGCCGCGAGCGCCGCCGCACGCGCGGGGCCGATGCCCGGGACCGCCCGCAGCTCCGCCGCGCTCACCCGTGCCAGGGCCTCGACGCCGCCGACGCCGGCGAGGACGGCCTCCGCCGTCGACAGCGCGTCCGCCCCCGCCCGTCCCTGCCCGAGGAGCAGGGCGACAAGCTCGACGGCGCTCAGGGCCTCGGGACCTAAGTCGAGTAGCCGCTCGCGCGGACGTTCGGCTGGCGCCAGGGCACCGAGACGGCCGCCCACGCCCTACCGCCGGCGCAGGCCGACGAGGGCCCCGAGCGCGGCGCCGACGAGCCCGAGGAGGTTGGTGTTGACGCGGACGGCGATGCCGAGCGCGCCGAGGTTGAGGGCAGTGGGCCCAAAGGCGAAGCGGCGGTCGAGCGGGGCCACGTGCGCGGCGATATGCGCGCCCACGTAGGTGCCGAGTAGGAGGCCGATGATCGCCAGGAGAAGGCCCCAGCCCACGGACGGTACGGTCGCGCGGTGGCCCATGGCCCCTCCTTCCGTGCGCCGCGGCGGCCGAGCGGCCGCCGTCCGGAGTCGCTCGCACGGCCCCGGGGCGCGTTCGCGCATCTTCGTGTCGAGGCAGGGCAAACCCTGCGGCGCGCGCCAGCGATCCCCTGACAGTTCATGGTGCGGCGCCTAGCGTCGCTCAGCCGAAGTAGCGTGTTCCTGCGTACCAGCCGATGCCCAGCGCGAACGCCCAGAGCACGAGGCGCCACGTGAGCTGCCAGCCGCGCGAGCCGCGGCCGCTCGGCGGCCGCTCCCGCCGCCGGCTGCGGCGCGGCGGCTCGAGCGCCGCCCGCACGTCCTCGCCCCGCCACACGCGTGTCTCGTCGACGCTCCGCTCCCGCTCGCTCACGCCCTCGCCTCCTCCGCCGTCTCGTCGCCAAGGGCGAGCACAAGCTCTCGCCGCCGCGCCTCAAGGCTTTCGATCTGTCGGCCGAGCTCTTCCGCCCGTGCCTCGTCGCCGGCCACCACGTGGGCCGGCGCCTTGGCGCGAAAGCCCTGGTTCGCGAGACGTCCCTGGATGCGCTCGCGCTCGCGCCCCAGGTCGGCCGCCTCGCCGAGAAGGCGCGCCGCCTCGGCCCGCAGATCGACGGTGCCGCCCAGGCCGACGAGGAGCACGGCACCGCTCACCACCTCGCTCACGACGCCGCGGCTGCCCGTCGGGCGCTCGACGACGCGCACGCCCTCGGTCACGCCCAGACGCTCGAGCACCGGCGCCAGCCGGCGCCACGACGCGAGCGCCGCGCTGTCGGCCACTGCGACCTCCACGGGCAGCGGACGCGTCGGCGGAATGCGAAAGGCACGCCGCAGGTTGCGCACCCGCCGCACGCCCTCGAGCACGGGCTCCACGGCGCCCTCGGCCGCCTCGTCGGCGGCCCCAGGGAAGGCCGGCCACTCGGCCAGCATGAGGAAGTCTTCCCGTCCCGGCAGCCGCTGCCACGCCGCCTCCGTGACGAACGGCGCGAACGGGTGAAGGAGCCGCAAGACGCGCTCCATGGCGGCGTCCAGGGTCGCGAGGCAGGCGCAGCGCGACTCCCCGCCCTCGTCGCCGCGCAGGCGGGGCTTGGCCATCTCGAGGTACCAGTCGCACACGCTGTCCCAGAACACGTCCTGCGCCGCGCGCAGGGCCTCGCCGACCTCGAGCGTGAGGAGATTCTCGTCGATGACGGCGCGCGCCCGCTCGATGCGCGACAGGATCCAGCGGTCCCGCGGGTCCTCGCTCTCGATCGCCTCTCTGCCGCCGCGCTGCGATAGGCCGAGGGCAGCGGCCTCCGCCAAATAGGGCTGGGCGAAGCGCGCCGCGTTCCAGATCTTGTTCGCCAGGTTGCGGCCCGCGAGCGTCCGCTCCTCGCGGTAGCGGATGTCGTTGCCGGGCGTGAGGCCGTACACCACCGCGTAGCGCAGCGCGTCGGAGCCGTGCTTTCGGATCACCTCCGCCACGTCGACGCCGTTGCCTAGCGACTTCGACACCTTGCGCCCGAGCTCGTCGCGCATGAGCCCGTGCAGCATCACGTCGCGGAACGGCATGCGGCCGCTGAAGCGGTGGCCGAGCACCGCCATGCGGAACACCCAGAAGGTGAGGATGTCGTAGCCGGTCGAGAGCATGGACGTCGGGTACCAGGCGGCCAGGGCGGGGGTGCGGTCGGGCCAGCCGAACACGGACAGCGGCCACAGGCCCGAGCTGAACCAGGTGTCGAGCACGTCCGGATCGGGCGTCAGGTCGCCCTCGCCGCACGTCGGGCAGCGCTCGGGCGCGCTGCGCGCCACGATCACGGCGCCGCACGCGCTGTGCCAGGCCGGGATCGGGTGGCCCCACCAGAGCTGGCGGCTGATGCACCAGTCGCGGCGCGCCTCGATCCAGGTGAGGAGGACCTTCGCGAAGTGCTCCGGGTGCAGGCGCAGGCGGCCGTCGCCGAGCGCCTCGACCACCGGCTGCGCGAGGGGCTGCATGCGCACGAACCACTGCGGCGAGGCGAGCGGCTCCACCACGGTGTGCGAGCGCGTGCAGTAGCCGATGCTCGACACGTGGTCGGTCACGGCGCGTAGGCGGCCCAGCGCGCGCATCGCCTCGACCACGCGCGGGCGCGCCTCCTCGCGCGCGAGGCCGGCGAACTCCGGGCCCGCGGCGCTCGTGAGCGTCGCGTCGTCGGCGAGCACGCGGATGCCGCTCAGATCGTGGCGGCGCGCGATCTCGAAGTCCGCAGGGTCGTGGTCGGGCGTGATCTTCACGGCGCCCGTGCCGAACTCTGTCTCGACCGCCTCGTCGGCGACGATCGGCATGCGGCGACCGGT
>JAKASY010000207.1 GCA_021817625.1 Bacillota bacterium
GCGCCGGCGCGCCGGCCACCGCCGGCGAGGTGGTGCTCACCCGCCGCCTGTCGGGCCTCGAGGCCGAGCTCACGACCGTCCAGCGCCAGCTGTGGGCGGTGGGGGCGGCGGCGGCGCTCCTGTTCGCGGCCCTCGGCTTTCTCCTCGCGTCCAGCATCGCCGCGCCCGTCGAGCGCCTGACGCGCGCCGCGCGCCGGATGTCGGCCGGCGACCTGGGCCAGCGGGTGTCCGAGCAGGGCGCCGGCGAGGTCGCCGCCCTCAGCCGCACGTTCAACGAGATGGCTGCGCGTGTGGCCGCCCTCGACGCCTTGCGCCGCCGCTTCGTCGCCGACGCCGCGCACGAGCTGCGCACGCCGGTGGCGGGCATGCAGGCCCTGGCCGAGTCCCTGGCGTCCGGCACGGAGGCGGCCGGCCTGCCCGAGGACGTGCGCGCCGGCCTCCTCGGCATCCGACGGGAGAGCGAGCGCCTGTCTCGCCTGATCCAGCAGCTGCTTGCCCTGGCCCGCCTCGAGAATCCGGGGATGCTCCTCAGCCTTCAGCGCCTGAAGCCTGGCGACACCCTGGGCGAGGCGCTGTGGCTCATCCGGCCGCTCCTCGCCGAGCGCGGCGTGGAGGTGCGCCTCGCCGTGGACGACCGCGCCTGGGTCGACGCCGACCCGGACTGGCTGCACCGCGCCGTCCTCAACGTTCTGGAGAACGCCGCGCGCTACGCGCCGCCTGGCCAGCCCCTGGACGTGGCCGTGCGGCGGGCAGGGGGCCGGGTGGAGATCGAGGTGGCCGACCGCGGCCCCGGTGTGCCGGAGGCGGAGCTCCCCCGCCTGGGCGAGCGCTTCGCCCGCCTCTCCAGCGCGCGCGAGCGCGGCACGGGCGGCGCCGGTCTCGGCCTGGCGATCGTGCACGACGTCATCGCCCGCCACGGTGGCCGGGTGCGTTTCGCCAACCGGCCCGGCGGCGGCCTCGTCGTCTGCATCGAGCTGCCCGCCGCGGCGGGGGAGGGCGCATGATGGCGCGTCTGGACGACGGCCCGCCCGCGGGCGAGCCGCGCTCGCCGTGGCGGCTCGTCCTCTCCCTCCTGCTCGCCGCCGCTGTCGTGGGAGCGGTCGCCGTGGCGGTCATGCTCAACCTTCCCGTGCGTCCGCCGACCGGGCTGACGAGCCCGTCGGGTACCGCGGCGGCGCCGGATATCGTCGCGGTCGCGCGCGGCCGTGTCGTCGCCCTGAGGCCCATGACCGCGCTCAGAGGCCGTCCCGCGGTGGCCGCGGACTTCGTCGACGCGACCGCGGGCTGGGCGATCGTTGGCTGCGGTGGGGCGCGCGCGACCGCGCCGTGCAGCGTCGCCCGCACGACCGACGGCGGCTTCAGCTGGCGGATCGAGTGGACGACGAGCCAGCAGCTCGCGGGCATCGCCTTCCCGAACGCCCGCGACGGCTACGCCTGGACGGGCAGCCGCGGCTGCGCCAACGCCGTCTGCCCCACGCGCCTTTTCGCCACGACAGACGGCGGCCGCACCTGGACCTTGCGGTTCGCCAGCGCCGCCGCCTGGTCGAGCATCGCGGTCACGGGGCCGTCCTCGCTGTGGGCCGTCGTGGGCGGAGTCCTCGCCGCCTCCTCGGACGGCGGCAGGTACTGGCGCACGGTCGCCACGCCCGGCTGCATCCCCCAGAGCGTGCGCTTCCGGGGCCGGAGCGGCGTCGTGGTGGGAAGCGGCGGCGCGGGCGTGTGCGCCCTTGCCTCGGGTGACGGGGGCGGCGTGTGGCGTCCCCTGCTCACCGGCCTTGACGCCCCCTCGGTCGCGCCCGCCTTCACCCGCTTCATCGCCGACTCGGGCCTGTCGAGCGCGCTCGGCGGGCCGGCGAGCGTGCAAAGCGACTGCGCCGAGGGGCGGGCGTGGCCCCAGGGCGGCGGGAGCGTGTGGCTGGTCGTGCGCTGCAGCTCGATCAACCCGGATATGCTGGCCATCCTGTACACCGCAGACGGCGGCGCGCACTGGCGCCTGGCGTGGGACACGGCCGGCTGCACCGGCGCCTGCCCGGCGCACGGCATGGGGGAGGACCCGCTTGGCTTCCTCGGCCGCATGGCATGGCGCACCGCACCCGGCGCCGTCGCCACCGCGACGGCCGTCGGCGCCCCGTTCCACGCTGGCGGGAGGCTGTGCGCCGCCGCCGCCTGCACGCCCGCGCTCCAGGTCCTGAGCGCGGAGCGCGCCGTGGCGGCCACCGCTCAGGGCGTGTTCGCCACGCTCGACGGCGGCCGAAGCTGGCAGCGCCTATGGCCGGCCGCGGGTCCGGGCCCGCTCGCCTCCGTCTCCCTGCTCTCCGCGGGCACGGGCCTGGCCGTGGCCGACCTCGATCCGGGCCGCATCCTGCGCTCGGACGACGGCGGCCACACGTGGCGCACGTGGGCTCGCCTGCCGGGCGGCTTCGCGGCGTCCCTCCTGGACTTCGTCTCGACGCGCGAGGGCTACGTCTACGGCACGCGCGACGGCCATCCGGCGCTCCTCGCCACCGACGACGGCGGCCGCACGTTTCGCGCGGTTCCCCTTCCGGCGAGCCAGGGCGGGCCCCTCGCGCTCTCGCGCGTGGCCTTCCGCACCGCCTTGTCCGGGCTCGTCCTGGACGTGTTCGGCAATGCCTGGCGCACGAGCGACGGCGGCCGGCACTGGCAGCTCCTCGCGCCCATGCCCCTCGGCCTGCCGCAGGCCGCAGCCTGGACGGGGCCGCGCACGCTGTTCGCGCTCGTCGCCTTCAAGCCGGCGGTGGCCGGCCGCGGCGCCTCCGGTCCGGGTCACTACGGCCTTGTCGAGTCGGCCGACGGCGCTGCGCAGTTCCGGCCTCTGGCGGCCTGGCCGTGGCCACCCGCGGCCGGCCAGTTTGACAGCGCGGTGCTGGCGGCCCGCGGCCAGAGCCTGTGGCTGTTCGCCTATGACGGCATGCTTGCGTCGAGCGACGGCGGCGCCTTCTGGACCCTCGCGCGCCTACCGCCGTCGCGCCTCGCGCCGATCGACCTCGCGTTCGCGGACGACCGCTCGGGCTGGCTCTTGAGCGCGCGCGGCGCCCTCTTCGCCACGAGCGACGGCGGCACGACCTGGCGACAGGTCACGCGCCTGGGCTGACGCGGCGTGCGGGCCGGGTCTGCGGGCGGTGCTCAGCGCTCGCCCACCACCGCTCGGCGGTAGCCGTCGTCGCACAGGTAGCGCTCGCCCGAGTCGGGCAGCACGGTGGCGACGACCGCCGCCGCACCGAGGGAGCGCGCGACACGCAGGGCGGCCGCCACGTTCGTGCCGCTCGACACGCCCACGAGCAGCCCCTCCTCCCGGGCGAGGCGGCGGGTCATGGCGTAGGCGTCCTCGTCCGAGACGGCCTGCACCTCGTCGATCAGGCTGAGGTCCAGAAGGTCGGGCACGAAGCCCTCGCCGATGCCGAACTGGCGGTGGCGCCCGGGCGGCCGCCCGCTCAGGACCGCCGCGCCCTCCGGCTCGACGGCCACGATCCGGACGTGGGGATAGCGCCGGCGTAGGGCGTGTCCCACGCCGGTCAGGGTGCCGCCGGTGCCGACCGCGGCCACGAACGCGTCCAGACGGCCGCCGCCCAGCTGCTCGAGGAGCTCGCGACCCGTGCCCTTCTCGTGCGCGCGGGCGTTGGCCGGGTTCTCGAACTGGCCGCTCAGGTACGCGCCGGGAGAGGCGGCGGCCAGCACCAGGGCGCGCTCGCGACAGCGCGCCATGGTGTCGGCGATGGACGCCTCGGCCGGTACGGACACCACCTCGCCGCCGTAGGCCTCGATCATCCAGCGCCGCTCCGGCGGCACGTCGTCGGGCATGACGATGGTCACGTGGAAATCGAGCGCCGCCCCGAGCATGGCGAGGGAGACGCCCTCGTTGCCGCTGGACACCTCGACCAGCCGCCCGCCGACCGGAAGGTGGCCAAGGCGGCGCGCCTCCTCGACGATCGCCACGGCGGACCGGCTCTTGATGCTGCCGCCGGGATTGAGAAACTCCGCCTTGGCCACGAGCGTCGCCCCGACGGCGCGCCCGACGCGGTCGAGGTGGAGCAGCGGCGTGCCTCCCACGGCGGTCACGATGTCCGGTCGCGTCGAGCCAATCAAGCTCACCATCCGCCCACCCCCGCACGGCTGCGGGCGGCGCCTTAGCGCACCGCTCCTAAGGCCTACGCTACGCGCCCGACCGCCGGCATGAAGGGCCGATCGTCCCTCCACGGCCGAACCTTCAGCGGTCAGCCGCTGGACGGTGGGCCGAGGCCGTCCCGACCCTGCGTCCCCTTGTGACAACTTGTCCGAGCGCGAGGCGTCGCGTTGAGGGGGTCCAGGGCCTGTGCTATGCTCCGCCGCAGGAGGTGGCGCCGTGCGGGGCAAGCCCATCGCATGGCTGGTGGCGCTTGCGCTCTTCCTGGTCGGGTTCTTCGGGCGCGGCCTTGTGTCCGGCGGCCTCATGGCCAGCGGCAGCATCCCGGGAAACCCGAACTACCACGGACCGAACGCGGACAAGAGCCCGAGCACCTTCACCGTGCTGCTCCTGGGCATCGACAACCGCCAGAAGCAGATCACGATCCAGCGCACCGACACGATCATGGTCGTGCACGTGAACACGAAGACGGGCGAGGTCCGCCTCATGTCCGTGCCGCGCGACACGATGGTGGGCATCCAGGGCCACGGCATCCAGAAGATCAACGCGGTGGCCGAATTCCAGGGCGGGCCGATGGCCACGGTGGACGCCGTCAACCAGCTCCTCGGGACGAACATCCAGTACTACGTGCTCACGAACTTCGCCGGCTTTCAGGACGTGATCGACGCCCTCGGCTGCGTCGAGATCGACGTCCCGTCCGAGATGATCTACAACGCCTCGGACGTCCACATCCACCTGAACCCCGGCGTGCAGTGCCTGAACGGCACCGAGGCCCTGGACTTCGTGCGCTGGCGCGAGACCAAGCTCGGCGACATCGCGCGCACGCAGGACCAGCAGATGCTGATCAAGGCGGTCGCGCACCGCCTGCTCACGCCGGGCGGCCTCGCCCGCCTGCCGCTCGTCGTGCCGGCGATGGGCCGCGCCGTCCAGACCAACCTGCCGGGCCACGCGCTCCTCACGCTCATGGGCA
>JAKASY010000208.1 GCA_021817625.1 Bacillota bacterium
GGAGATGGCGTCGCTGGCCGGGCCCGAGCGCACGCTTCTCACGCTGTTCCGCCCGGCCCGCCGCCTCGTCGGCAGCTGGCGCCCTTACTACCGCACCTACGCCGCCATGCGCGACCCGAAAAGCCCCCTGTGGGACATCGCGCCCGCTCTCCAAGGCAGCGGCCAAGTGGTCGAGAAGTCGACCTACTCGGCCTTCGCCTCCCCGGCATTCGTCTCGCTCGTCCACCGCCTGCGCCCGCGCGTCCTCGCCGTGTGCGGCGTGGAGACGGACGTGTGCGTCCTGTCCACGGTGCAGGACGCGATCGACCGCGGCCTGCCCGTCTGCGTGCTCGAGGACCTCTGCCTGAGCTCGGACCCCGCCGGCCACGCGGCGGCGGTCACGATCTGGCGCCGCCTTCCGGACCAGGTCAAGGTCATGTCAGCGGAGGACTTTCTCGCCAAGGGGGAGCGGCCGTGGCGGAGCTGAGGGTGGAGGGACTCGCCAAGTCCTACGGGGACGCGGCGGTCGTGCAGGACGTGAGCTTCACCGTGCCGTCGGGCCGCTTCTTCGCCCTCCTCGGCCCCAGCGGCAGCGGCAAGACCACCATCCTGCGCATCATCTCCGGCTTCGCGGTGCCAGACGCCGGGCGGGTCTACGTGGACGGCGACGACGTCACGGCGCTTTCGCCGGAGCGCCGCCAGATGGGCGTGGTGTTCCAGAACTACGCGCTCTTCCCCCACATGACCGTATGGCACAACATCGCGTTCGGCCTCGAGGTGCGCGGCGTTCCCGCACCGGAGCGCGCACGCCGCATCCGCGACGCGCTCGCCCTGACCCACCTGGACGGCCTCGAGAACCGCCGCCCCGGGCAGCTCTCGGGCGGCCAGCAGCAGCGCGTGGCGCTCGCCCGGGCGCTCGTCGTGCAGCCACGCCTTCTCCTCCTGGACGAGCCCTTGTCCGCGCTGGATACGCGGATCCGCGTGGAGATGCGGTCGGAGCTCATGCGCATTCAGCGCGAGAGCGGCGTCACCGCCGTGATCGTCACCCACGATCAGGAGGAGGCGATGGAGCTGGCCGACGGCCTGCTCGTGCTCGAAGGCGGGCGCACCGCCCAGGGCGGCAGGCCGCACGATGTGTACACGCACCCGGCGAGCGAGCGTGTGGCGACGTTCATGGGACGCAGCAACGAGTTCGACGGCGAGGCGCGCGCCCTGGGCGCGAGCGTCGTGGTGTCGATCGGCGAGGGCGTGACCTGGACGCTCGACCGGTCGGCGCTCAAGGTGCTCGACGGTGACGCGCCGCGGCGGGTGCGCGTGGGCTTCCGTCCCGAGCGCGTGCACGTCCTCGCCGACGGCAGCGGCGACGGGGCCGCGCGCGGCGACGGCGCGACGATGGACGGGCGGGTGGCCGCCGTGCGCTTCGACGGGCCCGTGAGCCGCATCGACGTGCGGGCAGGGTCGCTCTCGGTAGAATGCCTGCTCCTCAGCCGGGAGGCGGAGGGGCTGGCGGCCGGCAGCGCCATCCGGCTGTTCGTGCCCGCACGGGACGTCCGCGTGTTCCCGGCGGCGGACGCCGCAAACGAGGAGGGATAGGATGGGCCGCCGCGACCTGCCGCCCATGCGGCAATGGAACACGTGGCAGGCGGAGCACCCGCTCACCTTCTACCACGTGCCGTCCGGGCTCGCGCTCGCGCCAGGGCTGTTCAGCACGCGCCTGAGCCGCGGCACCGACCTGGGCATCACGGAGCCGGCGCAGCTGCGCCTGGGGGACCACGCCAGCGACGCAAGCTACGTCGCGGCCGAGGCCGCGTTCGCCGACACCCGCATCGGCTTCGAATGGGCGAAGGCCGACGCCTACACCTGGGTGGTCCGCGCCCGCTGGCTCGAGGCCGGCGAGTGGCCGCTGCGCTTCTGGCTGTGCTGGTGCCTCGCCTTCGACAGCCGGCCGGGCGCCGGCACCGTCCGGCTGGGCGAGGCGGCCGAGGACCTGCGGCGGGGCCTCGCGTCGCCGGGCGGGGGCACGGCGGGCCGCGGGCCGGGCGCGCACCTGCGCGCCGCCTGGCGCAGCCAGTCCCTGGCCGTCGTGGGCGATCCGCCCCCGCTGGCAGCCGGCATGCACCCGAGCCTCCCGGCCCTGCTGGAGGAGATGGCGGGCGACGGCTACTTCGCGCCGCGCGGCAACGCCGGCCCGGCCGCCATCCTGCGCTACAACGGCGAGGAGTGCCCGGAGGTGACGCTGGCCGTCTCTGCCGCCCACGACGACGACGCGGCCCTGGCCCGGGCGCGTCGCGCGCTCGCGGACGCGCCCGCCATCGTCGCCGCCGCGCGGCAGTCTCTCGCGCGGGGGCCGCGCGTCAGCGTCCCGGCCGCTCCCGCCGCGCTCGCCGCGGTGCGGGACGTGGTGGCCTGGAACACCATCTGGGACGAGGTGAACGATCGAGCGTTCACGACCCTCACGCGCAACTGGGTGGCGCGCAAGTTCGGCGGCTGGTTCGTCTGGCTGGACGACGTCCTCGAGCACGGCCTGCTCGCCGCCATGGCGGGCGACGCCTTCACCGCGCGCAGGGACGTCGAGGTGCCCGTGTACGGCCAGACCCCGGACCTCAACCTGCCGTGCCTGGTGGCGGAGAACACCGAGTGGGTGGACCGCTCGCAGCCCCCGCTCGCGGCCTGGCTGTCGGAGCTGGTCTCTGCCTGGACCGACGACCCCGCCCTCCTGCGCGAGGTCTACCCGGTCCTGCGGGAGGCGCACGACTGGTGGTTCTCCCACCGCGACCCGACCGGTGCGGGCCTCATCTCCTACGGCACCTCGTCGACGGGAAGCGGCATGTTCGTGGGCACCGCCCTGGGCGCGCGCGACGAGTCGGCGATGGACAACAGCCCGATGTACGACGCAGTCGAGCTCGACCCTCAGGCGCGCACGCTGCGCCTGTACGACATCGCGCCGTCAAGCCTGCTCGTGCTCGAGGCGCAGAGCCTCGCGCGCATGGCCCGGGCGGCGGGCGACGGCGAGGGCGCGCGCGCCCTCGAGGAGCGCGGCGAGCGCCTGGCCGAGCGCGTGCGCACGGCGCTCTGGGACGAGGAGCTCGGCCTGTTCCGCAGTCGTCCGTGGCCGGGGGGGCCGGGGGCGGAGCGCCCCGCCGCCACCTCGCCCACGAGTTTCTTTCCCATGCTCGCCGGCATCGCCACGGCCGAGCAGGCCCGGCGCATGGTCGAGGAGCACCTGCGCGTGCCCAGCCGCTTCGGCGGCGAGCCCCCGCTTCCCGCAACGCCCCGCGACGAGCCGGGCTTCGGCGACCAGGTGTACTGGCGCGGGCGCGTCTGGCCGCCGCTCGTGCTGTTCACCTACCTGGGCCTGAGGCGCTACGGCTACGAGGAGGACGCGCGCCGCCTGGCGGACGGCGCCCTCGTCATGTTCCAGCGCGAGTGGGAAGAGCGGCGCCACTGCCATGAGAACTACAGCGGCCGCACGGGCGAGGGCGACGACGGCTACGACTCCGACCCGTTCTACACGTGGGGTGGGCTCATCCCGGCGGTCGGCCTCCTGGAGGTCGTGTGCTGGACGCCCTGGGACGGCCTGACGCTGGGCACCGGCGGGCCGGACGGGGCCGCGGAGGACGTGCGCCTGCTCGGCAGGCGCTGGCGCGTGCGCCAGGACCGCGACGGCCTCACGGTGGCCGTCGACGGCCGCGAGCGGCTTCGGAGCCCGCTCGCGCTGCGGCTCTACGACGTGCGCATCGACGAGGACGCCATCGAGTGCGGCGTCCGCACCGCGGACGGCAGCCTCTGGATCGACCTCGACGACGCCCGCCCGGTCGGCCCGGCCGATGGCGTCACGGCAGCGCCCGGACCCGACGGGCGCGGCACGACGGTGCGCTGGCGGGGCGCCGAGGGCGGCGTCGCCCTGCGCCTCCGGTCCGGGCGCGAAGGGCGCTCGGCTCTCTAAAGGCCGCCCAGGGGGGAACAAGACGTTGGGACGCTGGATCGACCTCACCGTGCCCTGGGGCCCGGACGTGCAGCCGCTCGAGGGACATCCCCGCATCCGCTTCCGGCCGGTCACGACGCACGCCGTCGAGGGGCGGTCGAACACCGAGGTGCTGTTCAGCATCCACACCGGCACCCACATCGACGCGCCCTACCACTTCCTGCCCGAGGCCAGGACGATCGATCGGGTGCCGCTCGAGCGGCTGATCGGCCCGGCGGTGATCGTGGACCTCACGTCCCGGGCCGGGCCGCGCCACGCGATCACCGTCGCCGACCTCGAGGCGGCGGGGGCGCGGCGCGAGGAAATGGCGCGGCGCCGGCTGGTCCTGCGCACCGACTGGGCGACCGGGCACTACACCTCCCCCGACCTCTACACGCACAACCCCTACCTCTCGGAGGACGCCGCCGTCTGGCTGGCCGAGGCCGGCATCGACGCCCTGGGCCTGGACTTCGCCGTCGACAGCGGCCACCCGTACCCCAACCACTACGTGTTCCTCGGCCGCGAGATCCCGCTCATCGAGAACCTCATCCACCTCGGGGACATCCCGACCGAGGCCTTCACGCTGGTCGCCATGCCCCTGCGCGTCGTCGGCGGCGACGGCGGCCCCGCGCGCGTCGCCGCGTGGGTGGACTGAGGCCGCCAAGCGCACCAGAGCGCATCAGGAGGCGAAGCATGGACCTTCACCTGACCGGCAAGACCGTGCTCGTGACGGGGGGCTCCAAGGGCATCGGCCGCCAGACCGCCCTCACGTTCTGCCAGGAGGGCGCCCGCTGCGCCCTGGTCGCCCGCACCGCGGCCGGCCTCGACGCCGCCCGGGCATGGATCCAGTCCCAGGTGCCGGGCGCCGACGTCGTCACCATCGCCGCGGACCTGAACACCGAGGCGGAGGCGATGCGCGCTGCGGCCGAGGCGATCGAGCGCCTGGGCAGCCTCGACATCCTCGTGAACTGCGCCGGCGCCGCGCCGGGCCGCCTTCTCGAGGGGATTGACGACGACACCTGGCACAGCGCGCTCAACCTCAAGTTCCTCGGGTACATGCGCATGATCAAGGCCGCGGTGCCCCACTTCCTCGCCCGCGGCGGGGGCGTCGTGGTGTGCGTCGTCGGCAACGACGGCATCAAGCCCTCCTATTGGGAGCTGACCGG
>JAKASY010000209.1 GCA_021817625.1 Bacillota bacterium
ATCGGGCCGATGGCGGGGTTTCGCAACGACGACCCCCATCGCTCCTGGATGGGCAGCGTCGAGGCCCTGTGCGACGAGTCGGCCTGGCGCCGCCTGCCCTGGCCGGAGCGGCAACTGCCCGAGTGGCCAGAGGCGGAGCGCCTCCTCGCGGCAGAGCCCCACTTCACCGCCATGGACGGGGTCTCGGCCGACCAGTTCGCCCGGCGCATCCGCCTTGGCCGCATCGGCCGCGTGCGCGCCGTGTCGACATCCGCGCCGCCCGATGGCTAGCGGTCGGCCTGGCCGCGGCCGCGCTCAGGTCGCGCGCGGCCCGAAGGGCACGTCGCCGTCCTCGACCGACGTGCTACCGCCCGCCTCGGCCCAGTCGCGGAACTGGCGCCACCACGCCGGCCGCTGCGCGGCGAAGCGCACGAGGCTCGCCACC
This sequence comes from Bacillota bacterium, assembly GCA_021817625.1. The sequence goes on from JAKASY010000209.1 coordinate 425, forward strand.
TCGCCCAGAGCCTGGGGCCCGAAGTGGTGCTCGATCCCTTCGACCGTGCGGTCGAACTCGGCCCCCGGCGCGATGCCCATGAGCGTGAGCCAGGCGCGCAGGGTGTTCTGCCTCTCGACCAGCATGCGCCCGCGCCGCTGCCCGAGCGGCGTGAGGTTGAGCCCGCGGTACGGCACGTACGTGGCCAGGCCGTCGGCGTCGAGGCGGCGGATCATCCGGCTCACGGAGGCGCCGCTCAGCCCCAGGCGGTCTGCGATGTCGCTCACACGGGCGTAGCCCTTGTCGTGGATCAGCTGCCAGATCGCCTTCAGGTAGTCCTCCTGGGTCGGCGTCGGCGGCCGACGGGGACGTGTGGGCGCGGGCATGGGGCCGCCCCCCTTCCCTGGCGCTCGCCAAGAGTCTATGCCGAGTGGGCGCCTTCTGGCCGGGAACGCGCGCCTACCGGGTGGCGACGAGGAAGAGGCGCGGGTACGGGAGGAGCACGCCGCCGCCCGCAAGCGGAGGCACGAGCGCCGAGACGGAGCGCTCATAGCGCGCGAGGAACTCCTCCCGCTCGTCCGGCGCGAGCGGCGCGAGGTACGGACGCAGGGCGCTACCGAGAAACCACTCGACCACGGCGTGGTGGTCCGCCAGGAGGTGGTGGTAGGTGGTGCGCCAGACGTCGACCCGTCGGCAGTGCGGGCGCAGGGCCGCATGGTACCACGCCGGTGGGCCGAGCGGCGTGCGGGCGGCATCGGCGGCGAGAAGGCGCCCCGCCCAGGGGCCGTCGCGCGCGATCTCGCGCATGAGGCACAGCGCGGCTCGTCAAGGTTGTCGGGCATCTGCACGCACAGGCTGCCGCCGTGCGAGAGGCGCAGCGCGAGCGTCGGCAGGAGCGTGTCGTGGTCGGGCAGCCACTGCAGCACGGCGTTGGCCAGGATCATGTCGTAGGGGCCGGGGTCCGCCCAGTCGCGGATGTCGCCGATCTCAAAGCGCACGCCCGGCAGCCGCTCGCGCGCGGCGTCGACCATCGATTGGGAGCTGTCGACGCCGTGCACCTCGGCCTCCGGAAAGCGGGCCCGGAGCACCTCGGTCGAGGTGCCCGGGCCGCAGCCGAGATCCACGGCGCGCCTTACGGCGCCGGCCGGCACGGCGGCGAGGAGGTCGCGCACGGGGCGCGTGCGCTCGTCCTCAAACGCCAGGTACTGGGTCGGGGACCAGTGCACGCGCTCTCCTCCGCCCAGCCCTCGTTCGCGCTGCCGCCTTCGGCGCGTCGCGCCTCCTCCCCTGCGCGCGGAGCCGGGAAGCGGAATGCCCTACCCCGGCAGCGTAGCGGCTCGCCACGTGCGGCCGCCGTCGGTGCTCTGGTACAGGGTCGGGGCGGCGCTCTGGCGGGTCACGGCGGCGTACGCCACGTGGGTCGTGACCAGGTCGAGCTGGGCAGAAGCGCTGCCCGCGACGGTCATGGCACGCGTCCACGTCCTGCCGCCGTTCGCCGTTGACCAAAGCGTGAGCGTCGTGCCCCCACCGTTCTGGGTGGCGACGATGCCGCTCTGAGCGCTTACGAACGAGAGGGCGACGACGCGGCCCGCGAGGCCCGCCGAGGCGATCGGCACGCCGTGCCACGCCTTCGCGGCCGTCCGGTAGACGAAGCCCTGCAGGCTCGGCGTGAGGCCCGCGCCGCCGGAGGCGTAGGCGAGGGCGGCGAACGAGCCGCTCGGCGTCACGCTCACCACGGTCGGCATGCCGGTGCGACCGCCGCCGAGCGTCCCCTGCTGGGCCCAGCGTCCGGGCGCGGACGGCCCCTGCAGCGTCGCGTAGGGCGTTGCGCATGAGGCATTGAGCAGGAACGGGCGGGCGCCGTGGAAGGCGAGGGCGAAGCCCGCGTCCTGGCCGCGCACCGCCGCCGGGCCGTGCCAGGTGACGCCGCCGTCGCTCGTTGCGACCGCGGTCATGCTCACCTGGCACATGCCGGCGCTCCCCTGGACGTACACGAGCGCCTCGCCGTCGAGGCGGTTGCGAAACACCATGCTGGAGGCCTGGATGCCGCGCGACACCACGCTCCAGGTGCGGCCGCCGTTGTCCGTGCGGTAAAGCGTGCCCGCCGCGCTGCCGCCCGGGGAGACGCGCACGTACCCGACGCTCGGCGATACGAACGTCAGGTCGGAGAGGGAGGCGCCCGTCGCGGAGAGCGGGGCCGTGGCCGCGACGAGCACGGCGGCGAGGGCAGCGGAGGCGGCCAGGGGTCGGGCCAGTCGGGGCGGGGCTTGGCGAAGGAACGAGAGCATGACGACGCCTCCCCTTCGGTGTTCGCGCCCAGCATGCGATCGCCCGCGCGCCCACGTCGAGAGTCCGGGACACGCTCGGAAAAGTTGTCGGTGCCTGCCCCGGCGGTCCGGCCAGGTGTCCGTGCCGTGCAGGGGGCCGGGTGCGTGGGTGCTCTGCAAGCGCTTAGGGCTGGCCCATGGTCGCCGAGCGAGCCCGTTCCCAGAGCCGCAGAGCGGCCTTCTCACCCAGCCCATGGATCACGCCGGCATCGGCGGACGGGCGGCGCCCCCCCGGTCGACGGGCCGGTAGGTCGCAAGGAGGACGCCCGTTGGCGTCGAGCGGCTCTCCACCAGCTCTAGCCGGTGCGCCAGGCCGTCACCCGGGAAAAGTGGCACTCCGCCACCGAGAAGGAGCGGGTGGATGACCAGGCGGTACTCGTCGATGAGGTCGTGCGGCACGAGCGAGTGGATCAGGGCCCCGCTCCCCATGATGAGCAGCTGGCCATCCTGCTCGCGCTTCAGCCTTGCGACAGCGCCTGCGACGTCGCCGCTCAGAAGGGTCGAGTTGGGCCATTCCAGCCGCGTCGCGGGGTCGCGCGACGCCACGTACTTCTGGGTGGCATTGAGCGCGTCCTTGAAAGGCCCGCCCCGTTTGTTCCAGGTGCCGAGCATCCCCTCGTAGCTGCGCCGGCCCATGAGCATCGCGCCGCCCGTCCCGGCCCCGACGGCCCCGACCCACGCGGCCACCACCTCGTCCGCTCCTGCGGCGGCCCAGCCGCCATGGGCAAACCCGCCCCGCGTGTCCTCATCGGGGCGAGCCGGGCTCTGCATCACGCCATCGAGGCTCACGTGGTTGAGCACCACGACCTTCATCGGCACGTCAGGCCTCCTCGGAGCACCACCCGGTCCGCGATCCGGCGCGGACACGGCGCGAGGGCCCAAGCGCCACGCTCCCGATCCCGGTGGGGAGCGAACTGGGCGGCCGCGCTCCTAGCCCGCGAAGCGCTCGACCGCGTACGGCCGGAGGTCCATCTCCGGGCGCTCGCCGATCGCCTGGCGCGCCACGAGCCGGCCCGAGTAGGCGCCGGCCGTGAGGCCGTTCGCGCCGTGGCCGGTGGCGAGAAAGAGACCAGGCGCGCCGGGGGCGGGCCCGAGCAGGGGCAGGTGATCGGGCGTCGCCGGCCGCAGGCCGACGCGAAACTCGAGAAGCGTCCCGTCCGCCGCCCCGGGCGCCAGGCGTAGGAGCTGGCCCAAGACCTCGGCCATGCCGCTGGCCGTGACGCGCGCGTCGAACCCCGGGCCGTCCTCGCGCGTCGCGCCGGCCACCAGGCGGTGCTCGGGGAAGGCGACCATGTAATGGGAGTGAAAGCCCACGAGCACCGGCCACGCCGCCGTGTCGGCGCCGGGCATGTCGACGTGGAGGATCTGGCCGCGCTGCGGGTAGACCCCGAGTTCGACTCCCGCCGCGCGCGCGAACGCGGACGACCAGGCCCCCGCGGCCAGGATCACGGCGTCGGCCGAGAGCCGCTCACCGCCGGCCGAGACCCCCGTCACGCGGCCCCCCGACATCTCGGGCCGGGCCTCGCCCGTGACGATGCGCGCCCCCCGGCGCACGGCCGCGTCGAGGACCGCGGCGCGCAGGGAGCGCCCGTCGAGGCGCGCCGCGCCGGCCACGTGGATGGCGCCGGGGACGTCCGCGAGGGGCGGGAAGAGGACGCGCGCCTCGCCGCCGCTAAGGCGCGCGATCGCGCCCATGTTCGGGGCGCCCGCCGCCACGTGGGCAAGAAACGCCTCGTGGACCTCGTCCAGGCGCGCGGCCTCGGCCTCGTCCGCGGCCACGAACAGGGCGCCGCAGACGCTGTACCAGGAGGTGTCCTGGCCGTCCTCCCGCAGCGACGCCAGAAGCTCGGGGTAGTGCGCCGCCGCCGCGTAGCTCAGGGTCGCGTAGGCCTCGGGCGCACGCACGGAGGCGCCAGGCGCGACGATTCCCGCCCCCGCCGCGGTCGCGGCGCCGTCGCGCCCCGCCTCCACGACCGTCACCGCGACCCCGCGGCGCACGAGCTCGTACGCGGCCCCCGCGCCGACGACGCCGCTGCCGACCACGATCACGCGCGCCGCTGTCACGCGCCCTCGCATCCCTTCAGGCCTCGCCCATGGCCGGACATGGCGCTCAAGGTAGCTCTCGGCCACGCGCCGCCACGTAGAGCGTGTACCAGTCCTCGCGCGAGAGCTCGACGTCCTCCGCCTGGGCGCAGGCACGGATCCGCTCCGGGTTCTTCGTGCCGATCACCGGCTGGATGGCGGCCGGGTGGCGAAGAAGCCAGGCGATCACGATGGCCTCGCGCGTCACGCCACGCTCCTGCGCCATCGCGGCGACCAGGCGCGCCGTCGACCGCACCGTCTCGGGCTGGTCGTCCAAGATCG
>JAKASY010000210.1 GCA_021817625.1 Bacillota bacterium
GATCTTGTTCGCCCTCTACCCGACGACCGACATCCAGATCCTCGTCCTCTACAACTCGCTCGCCGTCGCGCTCGCGATCGTCAACAGCTACCTGTGGAACACACGCTTCACCTTCCGCTCCGGCGTCGTGCACGGCAGCCGCGGCCACCGCCAGCGTCTGCTCTTCGTCGCACAGGCGATCCTGAACGTGGGCGTGAACGACGTCGTGGTGGCGATCCTCACGCGCCTCCTGTACTACCAGACGGTCCTGAACGCGACCGACAGCTCGAACCTGGCCAAGCTCGTGGCGATGCTCGTGGCCTCCCTGTCGAGCTTCGTGATCATGAAGTACGTGGTCTTCGCCCGCGCCGCGACCGGCTGAGCCGCCCGGGCGCGGCGTTGACCCGCGGCGCGGCCGGTGCTACGGTACACGGCGAGCCTTTCGCGCTGGGCGCGGCGGTTTGCTCCCTCCTGGTGCAGCGGTAGCACACCACACTTTGGATGTGGGAAGCCTGGTTCGAATCCAGGGGAGGGAGCCAGTTTGCACTAGGTCTCCCGCGGCACCGGCGCCCGGCGTCGGTGCCGTCCCCTTTTTCCCCGTGGCGCGGCGGACGAAGGCGCCACGCACGTGGGGGCCGTCCTTCAGTAGCGACGCCACCTTGGGGACGGCCCCCGGCCCGGCCCGTATCGCGCGCCCGGCCGGGTGGTGCACCTGCCGAGCTCCCCGAACCCGGCTACGGCCGATCGACGTTCAAGCGTCCGCCGGCGAGGCGCCAACGAGGTTGGACCATTCGGCCCGTGCCCGCTCCGCCGTCTCATCCAGGGAACACACGGCGGCGCGGATACGGTGCTCCGATGCCCAAGCGGCGGCGGCCGCGCGACTTCCAAAGAAGTTGCCTGCGGCGCACCACTGCTCGTATACGTTGTCGCAGGCGGCCATCAGATCTTCATCCGGTACGAGCACGACGGCGTGGGTTCGTTGCGGCCGACGGGCCTTGAACCGGATCTCTATCGTTGTGCCGTCCGGGCGGTGGGACAAGGAGTCGCCGCTCAGGCCCGTTGCGCGTCCGGCGTGACGCTGAGTCCGGCGGCGCCAATGACCCGCTCTTCAGCGTCGAACCTGAGGCGGCCCCGGGCGCATAGCTGGCGCGCGGTTGCCAGAACCGCTGCCTCCGGCAGGGCCAGGTCTGCCGCGATCTCGGACAACGCCATGGGGGCACCGGTCCGAAGCAGGCGGCGGAATGCTGTTGCCCTCACCGCCTGGCTCGTCGCGTCGCTGTCCGGGATGCGCGCGCTGGACCGTCCATCAGCCCATACGGTGTTCCCGCTCTCCGCGTCGCAGCGGCTTGAATCTTGCCGTCCGCGCTCGGGCGTGACCGCCCGCAGCGGGCCTGCGCTGCTGTCTCTCGCGTCTATCGCTACCCCCGCTCGACGGATGCCCCAGCGCCTGCCTGCCGCAACACGTCGACCAAGGCGGTCACGCTCGGGGCGCCCTCGACGCCACCACTCCCGTCCCTGTACAGGCGGCACGACCAGGCCTCGCCCAGCGCGTGTGGGAACGGATCGGCGCCGTTCACGAGAATCGTTGGCGAGCCGTGCAGTCCCGCATCCTCGGCCGCAGCTGGATCGGTGACCAGACGAAGCGCGATCGGAACGTCGTCGCGACCCAGGGCACTGAGCGCCTCTCGCAGCCGCTCCTGCGCCAAACGCCAGTTTGGGCACTCGTCGAAGTACACGATCCGCACCTCCATGGGCGGTTGCACCTCCTCGACCGAAGCGTGATCCTTCCCGTATGGTGGAAGGTCAAGGGGGGACGCCATGCTCATCGGAGACTTGGCGAAGCGATCCGGGCTGACGACCAAAGCCATACGCTTCTACGAGGAGCAGGGCCTCCTGCAGCCGACAGCGCGCACGTCGTCCGGATACCGCATGTATACGGACGATGCTCTGGACCGACTAGCCTTCGTTCGGGCCGCGCAGGCCCTCGGAATCACGCTCGGGCAGCTGCGGGAGGTTATCGCCTTCCGAGACCGCGGCCAGACGCCATGCACCCATGTGGCAGCGCTCTTGGAGCGCAAGGCGGCCGAGATCGACAAGCGCATCGCGGAGCTCGTGAAGCTTGGCGCGGTTCTGGACGACCTACGGCACCGGGCACGACGTCTGCGGCCTGAGGACTGCCAGGCATCGACCGTCTGCCACCTGATACCCGCACCAAGGCTTCGCGAGCAGGGCCACAGCAGCGACGCCTCGTGATCGCCAAGCCCCTGAGGAAGGGGCTGCGGCGTGGACGTGACGAGAGCGTCGCCGCGCGCACACCGCCAAGAGGGCCAGGCACGAGCAGCTGGCGCTTCGCGCCGGCTTTGCCGCCTTACGCGTGCATGCGCGTCTCGACCGCGGTCGGTCCCCCGCCCCACGGCCAGAAGGCGAGGCGGCCGAGAAGCGTCGTGATGCCGGGCACGAGGAAGGTGCGCACGATCCACGTGTCGAGGAGGATCGCCGCCGACATGCCGATGCCCAAGGTCTGCAGCACCTCGAGCGGGCTCGTGAGGAGGACGATGAACACCGTCACCATGATCAGGCCGGCACCGGTGATCATGCCGCCTGTCAGCAGGACGCCCTCACGCGCCGCCTCCCGCACCCGCCCCGTGCGCCTGAGCGCCTCCTGCATGCGGTGCAGGAGGATCACCTCGTAGTCCATGGACAGGCCGAACAGGAGGACGAACACGAGGGGCGTGACCGCCATGTTGGGCGCCTGGGGCAAGAGCCCCAGGCCGCCCCGCTCCACCGTGAGGACCAGGATGCCGGCCGTGGCGAGCGCCACGAGCGCGTCCAGGAGCACGCCCAGGAAGGCCTGCAGGAGCGAGCCCGTGGCCAGGGCGAGGATGGCGAAGGCGGCCAGCGCGACGCCGCCGATGATCGCCGGCAGGCGGCCCTGGGTGTAGCGGTCGAACTGGTCGAGCAGCGCGACCGTGCCGCCGATGCCCGTGCGGCTGCCTGCGGGGGCCGCCGCGCGAACGATGCCCGGCAGGGCGCGCACGAGGCTGCGGGTCGCAGCCGTGTCCGGGCCGGTGCGGGAAACGGCGAACGAGACGAGCAGGTTCGGCTGCGTGCGCGGCTCGACGAACGCGGCGAGCTCGCGCGCCTGGGGCGGCAGGGCGGCGGGCGACCGCGCGCTTGCCATAGCCTGGGCGAGGGCCGCCAGGGCGGCCCGAGGCGCGCCCGCGCTCGTGGCCGAGAGCACGGACTTGAGCCCCGTCACCGCCTCGAGGCGGGTGGTGAGGCGCGCCGCCGCCTGCCACGCGGCGGGTGTGGTCACGGCCATGGGCAGGCGCACGGCGATGATGATCGGCGTGAGGACGCCCGGCCCCTCAAGGCGCTGCTGCAGCTCCGTCGCCCGGCGCATCGCCGAGTTCACGGGCAGCATGGTCGCAAGGTTGGCCGGCACGCGCAGGGTGAGCTGCGGCGCAAAGTAGGCGGGCACGAGGAGGAGCGCCACGCCCAGCGCCGTGGACCAGGCCGGCGCGCGCGTCGCCCAGCGCGCGAGCGCGCGCCAGAGCGGCCCGGCCGCCGACCGCGCGTCCTGCCCGGCGTCCTCTCGGGAGGTGGCGGCGCGCTCACGCGCGCGCCCAAGCGGGAGGCGCCCCCACTCCACGCGCCGGCCCATGCTGGCGAGAAGGGCCGGAAGCAGGGTGTGCGTGGCGAGCAGCACCGAAAGCACGGCGACCGCGCCGCCGACCGCGAGGCCGCGCCAGTAGGCCGTACCGCCCAGCGCGAGGGCGGCCAGGGCGAGGGCGACCGCCAGGCCCGAGAAGAGCACGGAGCGGCCCGCCGTCGCCATCGCCGTGCCCACCGCCTGCCCGGCCGCCTCGCCACCCTCGGCCGCGAGCGCCTGGCGGAAGCGGGAGCTGATGAAGAGGGCGTAGTCCACGCCCACGCCCAGGGCGAGGAAGGTGGCGATGTCCGTCAGGTACACGGAGAGCGTGATGTGGTACTCAAGGACGTCGATCACGGCCAGCGCCAGCTCGGCCCCGAAGATCGCCACGATCAGGGGGAGGACGGCCGAGCCGAGGGAGCCGAAGACGAGCAGGAGGAGCACCAGCAGGATGGGCAGCGCCAGGGTGGTGGCGCGGCGCAGGGTGTCCTCCGAGGCGTTGTTGATCTCGTGGCCGACGGAGGCGGGCGCGAGGCTCGTGGTCTGGGCCCCGGCGCGCCGCAGCGCGCGCAGGAGCGCACCCTCGCCGGCGGAGGCGGAGGAGGGCGCGAGGACGAGCACGCCGCCGCCCTGGACGCCGTACAGCCAACCGGGTGAGAGGCCGAGGGCGCGGGCGACGGAGCGCGCGCGGGAGAGCGTGATCCCCTCGGCCACGGTCGGCGTGGCCTGCGCCGGCGCCCGCAGGAGGGCGCTCTGGTTGTCGGCCCAGACGGCGGCGCTGTTCGGCGCGGTGAAGCCGCTCGACGTGAGGTGGTGGGTGACGCGCACGGCGAAGGGCGCCGCGGCGATGGCGAGGATGGCCCAGGCGACGAACAGCCAGCGCCGGTAGCGCACCGTCCACGGCACGCGCCCGCCCGCCGCCTCAGTCGCCATCGGCGGCCCGCGACTCGCCCGCCCGCCGTGCGAAGGCGCCGCCCAGCGAGCCCACGACGATGCCGAACACGGCGAGCACGAGGGCGGAGGCGAGGAACTGGATGAGGTGCGTGGAGGTCGCGTTGGCCGCCCGCGCCACGGCCGCCGCCGTGATCGGCGCGCGCGACGGCTCGGCGCGCAGGAGGGCCCGCGCCTGGGAGAGGGTCTCGTGCTGGAAGAAGGCGCCGAGGCCGCTCACGAGCCCGTACACGAGGCCGGGCAGGGCGCCCGCCCAGCCCGGGCGCTGGCCCCGGCGCGCCGCGCCCGCGCCCGCGAGCGCCGTGACGGCCAGGATGGCGAGGGCCAGGAGCATGCTCACGACGGTGGTCGCGGGTCCCGGCGTGAGGACGCGGGAGGCGCCGAGGCTCGCGCCGCCGAGCGCGAGGGCGGCGATCAGCCAGCGCGCGGGCGGGCTGGCCGTCAGCCTGTCGATGGACATCGATGGGTGGCCTTCCTTCGCGACCGCCGTTCGACCGCTC
>JAKASY010000211.1 GCA_021817625.1 Bacillota bacterium
CTTGCCGAGGATGTTCGAGACGTAGTGCTTGATCGTCTTCTCGCTCAGGTGCAGCTCGAGGCCGATCTGCCGGTTCGTCTCGCCCTGCGTGATGCGCTCGAGCACCTCGCGCTCCTGGGGCGTGAGCGTCGCCCAGGGGTCGTCGACCGGGCCCGCGCGCATGCGCTGCAGGATCGTGGCGGCCACCGTCGGGTCGAGGAGCGAGCCGCCGGCGTGGGCGACGTGAATCGCCTCGATCAAGGCGTCGGGGCGGGCGTCCTTGAGGAGGTAGCCGACCGCGCCGGCCATCACCGAGTTCACGATGGCCTCCTCGTCGGCGTACGAGGTGAGCATCACGACGTGCGTCTCGGGCCGCTCGCCGCGGATCTCCCGGCAGGCCTCGACGCCGCTGCCGTCCGGCAGGCGGATGTCCATCACCACGACGTCCGGGCGCAGCCGGCGGGCGGTCTCGATCGCGCTCTGGACATCCTGCGCCTCGCCCACGACCGTAAGGTCGGGATGGCGCTCCAGGAGGGCCTTGAGGCCGGCGCGCACGACCGCGTGGTCGTCGACCAGCATGACGCGGATCCGCGCCGGGGCGCGCTCTTCGTCCACCTAGGTCACTCTCCGTTCTGCCCTGCGGTGAGACGCTCCGCGGGCACGCTCAGTCGGACGCTTGTGCCGTCTCCGGGCCGGCTGTCGATCGCGAGCGCGCCGCCAAGCGCGGCCGCGCGCAGGCGCATGTTCTCGAGGCCGTGGCCCGTCTGGCCGGCGCGCACGCGCAGGCCCGTGCCGTCGTCGCGCACCTCCAGCCGGAGCGCGCCCGCCGCGAGGCCGCCGCTCAGCGTGACCGTGTCGGCGCTACCGTGGCGCACGGCGTTGGTCAGCGCTTCGCGCACCACCTGGCAGAGCTCGTGCGCCGCCTCCGGCGACACCCAGAAGGGGCTTGGCAGGTCCACGCCGCTCTCGATGCGCGGTGTCCGTGCCGACCCGCGCAGGCTCCGCACCAGGTCGTCCAGCGCCTGTGCCAGGTTCACCGGCTGCGGCGCCGGCCCGTCCGCGTGGCCGAACACGTAGCGCCGGATGTTCGCCATCACCTGCGACAGCGCCTCCACGGCCTGGGATACGGCCTGCGCGGTCGGGTCGGGTGGATCAGCCCCGGCGGCCGCGCTCGCGACCGGCAGCGCGGCCTGCAGGCGCAGGGCGATGGCGAAGAGCTCCTGCAGCGTGCCGTCGTGCAGCTCCCGGCCGATGCGCTCGCGCTCCGCCAGGCTGCTCAGGCGGCGCACCTCGTTGAGCAGGTGCGCGTTCGCGATCACCGCGGCGGCATGGGAGGCGAAGCGCTCGAGCGTGCGCTCGTCCTCGGCCGTGAAGGGCGTGCCGTCGTTCTTCTCGCTCAGGTAGATGTAGCCGAACGTGCGGTCGTGAAAGCGCACCGGCGTTCCCAGAAGTGTCGTCATAGGCGGGTGGCGGGGTGGGAAGCCTACGGATGCGGGGTGGGCCTGGATGCGGTCGAGGCGCACGCTCACGGGGGAGCTCGCCACAGCGGCCAGGACGCCGAGGCCCTTGGGCGGCGGCCCCATCTGCGCGACCTCCTCGGCCGAGATGCCGGACGTGAGAAACGCGCCCGACCCGTCGTCGGTGGTCACGCGCAGGGCCGCGTAGCGGCAGGCGATCACTTCGCGGCTGAGGTCCACGACCCGGGCCAGGACGCTCGTCAGGTCGAGGTCCTGGGTGATGGCGATGGCCGCCGCGTGCAGCGCGTCCAGCTGCTGGCGCTGGCTGCGCTCCGAGCGGACGGCCGCCTCCAGGTCGTCGCGGGCGGCGCGCACCGCCGCCACGAACATGAGGCCGAAGGCGCAGGTCCCAATAAGCCCGGCGCCGCCGGCTACCAGCACCCGTCCCATGTGCGTCGGCGGCCAGGGCGAGAGCAGCACGAACAGGACCATGAACACGACGCCGCCCACCGGCACGGTAAGGGCGGCGAGCTCGAAGCGGCGCCACGTGAGCGTCCCGACCAGCGGCACGCGAAGGCCGGGCTGGGGCACGCTCCTCCCTCCCCCGGGCGCCGACAGCGGCGGCGGACGGTACCATCGCGCTCATCCTACCACCGCACCCGGGTTCGGGTCATCGACCAGGTTCGACATGTGCGATGGGTCGCGACGACTTCTCCAGCTCGATCAGGCCGCGGTCGGCGGCCGGGTGGACCAGGAGCACGGGCACGGCGGTGTGGTGGACGACGCTGTCGGCGACGCTGCCCATCACCCACCGGCCGAGCCCCGTGCGCCCGTGCGTGGACATGACGATCAGGTGGAAGGCGCCCTCGCGCGCCCGCATGACGATCTCGCCTGCGGGGTCGCCAAGGCGCACCGCGGTGCGCACGCGGATGTCGCGCGGCAGCCGGCGGGCGACCGACTCCAGGTAGGCGCGGGCCTCCGACACCTGCTCCTCCTGGCTGTCGTCCCACTCGGGCCCGAGCATCGGCGCCGCGCCGATGGCGGCGAACGACACGACGCCCTGGAGGACCGAGGGCACGACGCGGATCAGCTCGATCTCGCGCCGCGGGCCGGTGAGCACCTCGGTCGCCATGGCCAGCGCGCTCTCCGAAAGCGCGGACCCGTCGACCGGCAAGAGCACCCGTTCGATCATCGGCTCACCCCCCGCTCCCACACTGCGGCGGGCGCGTAAGGGCCGACACCGCCGAAGGGCCACGCTCTCGATGCCATTGGTCCGTTCCGGCCGCGTCGTAAGGACCGCCAGCCAGGGCGGCGCGGCGGGAGAGCCATCCGGCCCATGCGCCGTGGGACTTCGGTCCAACGGCGCTTGCGCCATTTGTCACATGCCTTGGCGCCGTCCGATGCAGGCCGGCCGAGGCCGTTTGGACGCGCGATGTTTGTGCCGACGGCCATGGGCCGGCAGCCCGGGGCGCGCCATCCTGAAGGCGAAGCGGTGCGGGCCGGACGGACCGGTGCGGCACCGACAAAGGGGGAAACTGCCATGTTCGGAAAGCGCTTCGCGCACGCCGCCGCCGCCACGGCCGCGATGGTGCTCCTGGGGGGCGCGCTGGCCTCGGCCGCACCCCGCACGCCTGCGCACCTGCTCACGAGCGGCCGGCCGGCCGCCGCCCGCACGTACAAGGTCGCGGCCGACATCCTCACGGGCGCGATGGACCACAAGAACGCGCCCGAGTACAAGCCCGGCAACTTCACGCTGCCCGCGAACGCCCTCGTGACCATGACGATCAAGAGCTACGACGACGGCCCCGCGCCGGCCACGGGCTACACGAAGATCGAGGGCGTCGTGGGCGGCCACATCCGCGTGAACGGCAAGAGCGTCAAGAGCGTGAAGGCGAACGACATCACGCACACCTTCACCGTCACGGCCCTGGGCCTGAACGTGCCGATCCCGGCGGCGCCCAAGGGCGGCTCGGTGACCGTGAGCTTCCAGTTCCGCACCGGCAAGGCCGGCACGTACACCTGGCAGTGCTACGCCCTGTGCGGTAACGGCGACGGCGGCTGGGGCTACCCCATGACGACGAGCGCCATGATGCGCGGCACGGTCAAGGTCGGCTAGGAGTCGCTGCGCGCGGGCGGGCCGGCGCCGAGGGGCGCCGGCCGCGCGTGTCTTCTGTCACTCATCCGCCGACGGCAACGACCACGCAGGCTCTGGTGAGTGGGACGTGCTCTGGGCGAGCGGCGGCCCGGCGGGACTCGTACGGGTGGACTCTCTCGTCGGTCGGCGGCCGCTCGATCCCACGGTGGCTCAGACGGACTCGTGGGTCGCGCGGTGCGATGCCCCGTGCAGAGGTGGGGACGCCGCCTCGTAGCGACCCGGACGAGGCGACGCGCCGGATGCCACACCCATCAACGACTCTTGCCCAAGTCGTCCGCCAGCGCCTGCTCCTGCCCCGCGCAGGCCACCCTCATGCCTAAGTGGGGGACGCAAGCCGCCCGCGCGGTCGTCCCTCGGTTGGTGTCGCTAACCATGAGCGAGCACCTATCCGTCCGCCCTACGGATCGTGGTGGGCCACGCTGTGGTTCGGCGCAGCCTCATGAGGCTGTGTCCTTGGCGGCGAGGGCTTGTCGTACGGGTCACGGGATGCGCGCAGAAGCTGGCGATCCGGGTGTGTGCTCCACATGTTGCCACAGCATGAGCGCCAACGGGCCGCCAAGTCAACGCAGGGCTGCGGCGTCGGCGGCTCGTGCCTTTGTGGCGGACTGGCGCCCCGCGCTCGCCGAGGGAGCGGCCCCCAGGATTTGCCGCCCGCGTGCGAATGCGGCAGAGAACGGGGGGACTGCGGACATGGGCGAGCGGGCGGTCGGGTCGTGGCGCAGACGGGCACGGGCAGCGGGCGCCGGGACGGCGTGGGGGGCGGCGCTGGCGCTGGCGCTCGTGGCGGCGGGCGGCGGCGCCTTCGCGGCGCGGCGGGCGGCGCAGGGGCCGGCGAACGCGGCCTGGCCGACGTTCGGCCAGAATCTCGCGAACTGGCGGCTTTCGGCGGCATCCCAGATCACGCCGCAGAACGCCTCCTCCGTCGTGAGGCTGTTCGGCTATGCGCTCCCCAAGCACGGCGGCGGCGCCGAGACCTACCCGCTCGAGGTCGGCGGCACGCTTGTCTTCACCTCGAGCGGCGGCTACGTGTACGCGCTCAACGCCACCACGTTCGCCACCGAGTGGACGTACGCGCCCACGCCGGCGGTCGGCGGCATCCCCAACCGCGGCGTCGCCGTGGCGTCGGGCCGCGTGTTCGTGCTCACGCCGGACGACCGCCTGATCGCGCTCTCGCTCAAGACCGGCACGGCGCTCTTCCAGACGTCGGTCGCGGGCGCGGCGAGCGGCGCGTACGAGACCACCGCGCCGGTGGTCGCGGACGGCGTGGTGATCGTCGGCAGCGCGGGTGGCGACAAGGGCGTGCGCGGCTTCGTGGCCGCGTACGCCGGGTCGAGCGGCCGCCTCCTGTGGCGGACCTACATGGTGCCGCCGCCGGGCAGGGGCTGGATGGCCGGCCCCGGCGTGCACGGCGGCGGCACGGTCTGGATGCCGCCGGCGGTCGACCCGCGCACGGGCACGGTGTACGGTGGAAGCGGCAAGCCCG
>JAKASY010000212.1 GCA_021817625.1 Bacillota bacterium
GTCCCGGGGCGACTCGCCTAGTTCCGGGTTTCCTTCCGGCGACAGGAGCGTATCGCGACCCGAGGGCCGCCTCGCCCAGCCTCCGCCGTCGTCCCCTGCCCATCCCCTCGCGGGTAAAGCGGCCCCTTGCCTCGTACTCCCGGGAAGCGACTCCCCGGACGGATTTCCTCGGCAGGCGGACCCTTGGCTGGTAGAGGTACCAGGCGGCTGGCTTGCCTGGGTGGGGGACGCCCCCACCCTTTTGCCTCACGCCGTCCCGACTGTTCGCGCCTGACTGCGCCCGTAGATCTCCAGGAGAACGGCCTTCACCTTCTCCTTGGGCGTGAACGCCTGGATCCGCTCGCGCAGCTCGGCATCGGTGTAGCGCCGCTTGACGTTCACTGCGCCAACCCGATCCGCCGCAGCCCTGAAGTGGCAGCGTGTACAGACGAACCGGTCGCCTTGGCGGCTGCGCTTGTCCACCCAGCCGCACGACAGGCACGTCTGCGAGGTATACGCCGCGTTCACGACCTCGAGGCGAGAACCTCCCGCCTGGATCTTGAACTCGAGCCTCTCCCCCAGACCAGAAGGCGTAGTGCTTCTGCTTGGCGCTCAACTTGTCGGAGGCGAACACCTTGCCGCGGATGTGTCCTGTTGCGACGGCCGACAGGATCCAGCGCCGCATGATCTCCACCGCGTCAAAGAGGGCGCGGTCATAGAGGTGCACCGGAAGCCGCCAGACGTTGGCGCGGGTCTTCTTATCGCGATCGCGGAAGCTCCTCGGGTTGTCCAGGTCGGACCAGCCCGTTGTCTTGGCGAGTTCGCGCAAGAAGGCGTCCTTCTGGCGGCTGTAGGCCAATGCGACCGCAAGGGCCAGGGTGGACTTGCCCGCCCCGTTCAGCCCCAGGAGGCCGAGCACCCGGCCGGGGCCGAGCGCGAGGCTCACGCCGCTCACGGCCACCACGCCACCGGCGTACACCTTGCTTACGCGCTCGAGCGCGAGCACCGGCGGCGTCCCGCCGCCGGCGCCGTCGGCTGCGGCCCGCCCGGTCACGTATCGTCGCCTTCCGGCAGGCCAACGAGCCCGCCCGGGAGCGCGGGGGCGTAGGCGCCCCGGCGCCAGGGCGGCCGCGGCCGGGCGCTCGCTGCGCCGACGCCGCCACGGGCGGCGCCGGTTAAGGTTGTACCGCGGCGGCGGCGCACGATGCAGGGCGCGGAGCAACTCGCCAGGCGAGCAGCGTAGGGTGCGCCGCCCGCCGGCTCCGTGACGCCCGTCACTGCCGCCGCGCGCCACGTCGCCGATACGGTGCGCGGCGGGCTTGCCCGTCAGCCGATCCAGGCGGGTAGGCGGTGGCCGAAGCGATCGCGCTTGGTGGCGAGGTAGCGGCGGTTCTGGGGGCGGATGCCCGCGACCAGGGGCAGTGTCTGTACGACCCGGATGCCGAGCGCCTCGAGCGCGCGCACCTTCTCCGGGTTGTTCGTCAAAAGGCGGATCGACGTCATGCCCAGATCCTCGAGGATGCGTGCGGCGGCCTCGTAGGTGCGAGCGTCGGCCGGCAGGCCCAGCGCCACGTTCGCGTCGTAAGTGTCGAGCCCCCGGTCCTGCAGCGCGTATGCCCGCACCTTTGCGTCCAGGCCGATGCCGCGCCCCTCCTGGCGCAGGTAGACGAGGGCGCCGTCGCGCGCCCGCCCGATCAGGCGCAGCGCCGCCTCCAGCTGCGGTCCGCAGTCGCAGCGCAGGGAGGCAAAGGCGTCCCCGGTCAGGCACTGGGAGTGGACGCGCACAAGCGGCAGCCACGAGCCGTGGCCGTCGCCGCGTACGAGCGCCAGCGGGGGCGGCGCGTCGCCGCCGGTCGGGTAGGTGCGGATGCGAAAGGTGCCGTATGCGGTAGGAAGGCGGGCCTCCGCCTGGCCGACCGCCGTCGCCGTTTGTGGCACAGATGCCTTCGTCGCGTTGCCCATCGCGATCGCCTCGAAACAGTAGTATTGAATACAACTACGCTTTACGGTAGCGTGGTGATGGAGCCTGGTCAAGGTGGTGGAACCGGTGGACGCGATCGAGTCGCTGCGTGCGCTGGGCCTGACGGGCACGGAGGCGCGCCTGTACGCCGCGCTCAGTCGCCACGGCGCGCTCACAGGCTATGAGGCGGCGCGGCGCGCGGGCGTCGTGCGCGCCAACGCGTACGCCGCGCTCGACCGCCTAGTGGCGCGCGGCGCGGCGCGGACCGTCCCGGCCGAGCGCGCCGTCCGGTACGAGGCCGTGCCCGTCGCCACACTCGTGGAGGAGCGCGTGCGGCAGCTGCGCGGCGCCGCGGGTGATTTGGAGGCGGCGCTCGGGCGCGCCGAGCCTGCGAGCCAAGCGTCGGTGGGGCACGGCCTGGAGGCCATGGGCCAAGCCGTCCACGCCATGGTCGCCGGCGCGGCGCACAGCCTGCACCTCGCCACGGGGCGCAGTGCCGCGGGGCGCCTCGGGCCGGCCGTGGCGGAGGCGCGCTCGCGCCTGCCCGAGGTTACGGTGGCCTGCCTGTCCGGCTGCAGCGCGCCGTGCGCCACGTGCGGCCGGGACGCGCGCGCGCTGCCCCAGCTCGGGCAGCGCGCGGGGCTCGCCGTATC
Organism: Bacillota bacterium; assembly: GCA_021817625.1. The sequence continues at coordinate 2,593 of JAKASY010000212.1, forward strand.
CGCGGATCGGCAGGTGCTCCTCGTGGCCGAGAGCGTCGAGGCCGATGCGGGGTTCGTGATCGTACGCTCGGATCTTCTGGCCGCCGGCATGGCCGCGCTTGTGGCGTCGGGCGCGCCGATGGGCGCACCGCCGCACTGAGGCGGAGTGCCGGAGCGGAGAACGTGAGGTGGGGCTCGTGCCCGACTACGACTACCTGGTGGTGGGCGGCGGCATGGCCGCGGACGCGGCGGTTCGCGCGATTCGCGAGATCGACGCCTGCGGCAGCGTCGGCGTCCTGTCCGCCGACGACACGCCGCCGTATGACCGGCCGCCGCTGTCCAAGGGGCTTTGGAGCGGTGGCCGCCTGGAGGAGGTGTTCCACCACGCGGACTACGGGCCCCTGAGAGTGGACCTGCATCTTACGACGGAGGTCAGCCAGGTCCTGCCCTCGGAGCACGCGGTTGTCACGGCGGATGGCACGCGCTGGCGATACGGCAGGCTGCTGCTCGCCACCGGCTGCGCGCCGCGCGCCCTGCCCAACTCGGTGCCGGGCCGCGAGCACGTGCGCCTGTACCGCGGCCTGACGGACTACCTGCGCCTGCGCCAGGCCGTGCTGGTAGACGGCGCGCCCAGGGTGGTATTGATCGGCGGCGGCTTCATCACGGCCGAGCTGGCGGCAGCGCTGTGCGCCAACACGGGGGCGCGCGTCACCATGCTCTTCCCCGAGCGCGCTCTGTGGGCGGGCCGCCTGCCCGCCGACCTCGCGGACTTCGTCACGGCGTATTACGAAAAGCGCGGCGTGGAGATCGTGGTGGGGGAGACCGTGCGCGCCGTCTCCCGGCGCGAGGACGGGTCGCTCGACGTGGAGGGCGCGAGCGGGCGCTCCTGGCATGCCGACGTAGCGCTCGCCGGCATCGGCGTGACGCCGCGCACCGCGCTCGCCGCCGCCGCCGGCCTTGCCGTGGCGGACGGCATCGTGGTCGACGAGACCTGTCGCACGGCGGCGGAGGACGTGTTCGCGTGCGGCGACGTGGCGAACTTCCCCTTTACGCTCGGCGGCCGAACGCGCGTCGAGCACGAGGACCACGCGCACCGCCACGGCCATCTGGCGGGTCGCAACATGACGGGTCTGCGCGAGCCGTACGACCACATCCCGATGTTCTACTCGGACCTGTTCGACCTGGGCTTCGAAGCGATCGGCCGCCTCGACGCCGCCTGCGAGACGTACGCGGACTGGTTCGAGCCGTATCGCCAGGGCGTCGTCTACTATCTGGACCAAAGCCGGCACGTCGTCGGCGTGCTCCTCTGGAACGTGTGGGAGCGGCCAGACGCGGCGCGGGAGATGCTGCGGGCGGGTCGCGCGTGGACGGACCCGAGCGACCTGGCCGGGCGAATTCGGGCCTAGGCGGGTGTCGAGGCCCGTGTTGAAGGGGGTTAAGGCGGTGGCGATCGAGGCGGGAGCGCTCGTGTACGACCCGCGGATGCCCGAGGGCGAGCGGGCGGGTCGCGTCGTTGCCGTGCGCGTCAACCCGGCGTGCCTCATGCGCACGCTGGTCGTCCGCTGGCTCGACAGCCCGGGCGAGGAGCTCGAAGAGCTCGATGAGGTCGAGTTCGGCCCGATGGACGACTAGGGTTTGGCCGCGGGCGAGAGCGGTGCGCGCGCATCGGCGTTGCTGAGCCATAGGTACCAGGCCAGGTAGGCGCCCCAGCCGGGCAGCGCCGCCGCGGCGGCCTCGACCTCGTCGGCGGTGGCCGTGCGGCTCAGAGCCGCTTCTCGCCCCCAGGCACGACGAAGGCCGACGTCCTGGGACGGTAGGGCGTCGCGGTGGCCGTACACGCGGCCAAGGGCATAGCGCGCGGACCAGGGGCCCACGCCGGCGATGGCGGTCAGGCATGCGTAGGCCTCCGCTGTCGGTGCGCGCGCCAAGCGCTGCAGGTCGTCTCCCGCCTCGGCCTCGGCGGCCAGACGCAAGAGCGTGGCCGCCTTCTGCCGGCTCACCCCGAAGCGGCGAAGACCATCGGCGCCCGCGGCGAGGAGCCGCGCCGGCGCCGGGAACACCGGCACCGCCACGCCGGCCGATCCGCTCGCCGCGGCGTCGCCCAGGGCCGCGGTGAGGCGGCGCTTGATGCTGGCGGCGGCGGAGACGCTCACCTGCTGGGCGAGCACGGTCCAGCAAAGGCCTTCGAAGGCGTCCCCGAACTGCACCGGCCGCGTGCCCCGGAAGCGGGCGTGCAGGCGGCGCTGGGGCGCTTCGGGCGGCAGCCCGCCCACGAGGGCCTCGAGCGGCCCGAGGTCGACGTCGGCCTGGAGGATGTGCCGGGCGCGCTCGGCGCTTCCGTCCACGCGCACCTCCCCCTCGCTCTCGACGCGCAGGCCGAGAAGCCGTGGCGCCCCGCCCGCGTCGCGCCACGAAAGCCAGGTAACGACGCCGTCGGCGACGGCGTCGTAGGCGGCAAAGCGCCGCAGGAACTCTAGCTGGATCGTCGGGCCCCAAGGGG
>JAKASY010000213.1 GCA_021817625.1 Bacillota bacterium
GCCCGGTTTACCGGCTTTCACCGTGACGGCGGCTTCGCCGACCAGGTCGTGGCCAGCGCCGACTTCGTCTACCCGCTACCTGACGCTCTCGGTGACGACGTGCACGCTGCGCCCCTTCTGTGCGCGGGCCTCATCGGCTACCGCTCCCTGCGCCTCGCGGGCGACGGCCAGCGCGTCGGCCTCTATGGCTTCGGCGCGGCCGCCCACATCCTCGCGCAGGTGCTGGCCTACCAAGGGCGTGAGATCTACGCCTTCACCCGTCCCGGGGACGGTCCGGGCCAGGCCTTCGCCCGCCGATTGGGGGCGACCTGGGCCGGCGGCTCCGACGAGCGCCCACCCGTACCCCTCGACGCCGCGATCGTATTCGCGCCCGTAGGCACACTGGTGCCGGCTGCGCTGGGCGCCGTGGACCGCGGCGGGCGGGTGGTGCTCGGCGGCATCCACATGAGCGACATCCCGTCGTTTCCCTACCAGCTGATCTGGCAGGAGCGAAGCGTCCAGTCCGTCGCCAACCTGACGCGCCAGGATGGCACGGAGTTCCTCGCCCTCGCCTCCTTGGCCGGGATCCGCACCGAGGCGAGCGCCTATACGCTCACGCAGGCGAACGAGGCTCTGTCCGCGCTGCGCGACGGCCGCATCGAGGGGGCGGCCGTGCTCGTCCCCTGACGGGCGACGCGGTGCCTACGCCTCGAGCAGGAGCCGGACCGGGTCTTCGAGCATCCGCTTGACCGCGACGAGGAAGCGCACGGCCTCGCTGCCGTCGACGATGCGGTGGTCGTAGGACAGGGCGACGTACATCATCGGGCGGATCTCCATCCGTCCCTCCACGGCCACCGGCCGCTCCACGATCGCGTGCATGCCGAGGATGCCGACCTGCGGCGGGTTCAAGATGGGCGTGGAGAAGAGCGAGCCGAACACGCCGCCGTTGGTGATCGTGAACGTGCCGCCGCGCAGGTCCTCGAGCGCGAGCGATCCGCTGCGTGCCCGGGCCGCCAGGTCGGCGACAGCGCGCTCGATCTCCGGAAACGCGAGGCGGTCGGCGCCGCGCAGGACCGGCACCACCAGGCCCTCGTCGGTGGACACGGCGATGCCGATGTCGTAGTGGCGCTTGAGCACGATGTCCTCGCCGCGGATCTCCGCGTTCAGGCGCTCGAAGCGCTTCAGCGCGCCCACTGCGGCGGTGACGAAGAACGACATGAAGCCGAGGCCCACGCCGTGCTCCTCGCGGAAGCGCTCCTTGCGCTCGTTGCGCACCGCCAGGATGGCGGTCATGTCGACCTCGTTGAACGTTGTGAGCATCGCCGCCGTCTGCTGGGCGGTGACGAGCTGGCGGGCGATGGTCAGGCGACGGCGCGACATGCGCACGGTCTCCTCGTCGGACCCGAGCGCGGGGGCCGGCGCCGCCGCGGGAGCGGCCGCGGCACGCGGCGGCGCGGGCGCCGCCGCAGGTGAGGGCGGTGCGGGAGCGGCGGGAGCGGCGGCGGACGCAGCGCTGCCCTTCCCGGCCGCGTACGCCTCGACGTCCTCACGGCTCACCACCCCGCGTGGGTCGCTTACCGGCACAGCCTCGAGCTCGACGCCGAGCGACCGGGCGAGGCGGCGCACGGACGGCGAGGCGTGGCGGTCAGCCGCCGCCGCGGCCGCAGGCAGGGGCGCGGGTGAGGGGGCCGGCGCCGCCGGGGGCGGGGGTGACGCGGGTGTCGTCTCTGACGGCGCCGCCGCCTGTGGCGCAGGCGCCGCCGCCTGCCCGGCCTCGAGCGTGGCGATGACCTCGCCCACGGCGGCGGTGTCGCCCTCCGCCTTGTTCAGGGAGGCGATCACGCCGCTCTCCGGCGCGGCCACCTCCATGACCACCTTGTCGGTCTCGATCTCCACCACGGGCTCCCCCGCCTCGACGTGCTCGCCAGGCTGCTTGACCCACCGGCCGATCGTCGCCTCGACCAGCGACTCGCCGAGCTCGGGGATCCGGATCTCCACCGCCATGCCTTTGTCCGCTCCTTTGCTCCGCTAGCGACCCGCGCCCGCCGGCGCGCCCGCCCGGGCCTCCGCCAGGATGCGTGCCATCTCGGGCCCGTGCATGGATGCGTACCCGCTCGCGGGCGCCGCGTGGGCGGCCGGCCCCACGTAGCGCACCCCCAGGCGCCGCGGCAGGACCGCGTCGAGGTAGGGCTGGACGAACGTCCACGCCCCCATGTTGCGCGGCTCCTCCTGCAGCCAGACCGCCTCTGCCGCGTGAGGATAGCGCTCCAGCACGGCCCCGAGCTCCGCCTGCGGGAAGGGGTACAGACGCTCGAGGCGGATCAGCGCGCCGCTCGGGTCGCCCTCCTTCTCACGCGCCGCGAGGTACTCGACACCCACCTTGCCCGAGCACAGCACGAGCCGCGTCACGGCCCCGGCGCGCGCCGGGCCGTCGGGATCGTCGAGCACCGGCGCGAACGCGCCGTGGACCAGCTCGTCCAGGCTCGAGGCGGCCAGCGGGTGACGCAAGAGGCTCTTCGGCGTCATGAGCGCGACCGGCGCAGCGTCGTCGCCCAGGCGGGACGCCTGCAGCCGCAGGAGGTGGAAATACTGGCCCGCCGTGGTCAGGTTGGCGACCACGAGGTTTCCTTCGGCGGACAGCTGCAGGTAGCGCTCCAGCCGCGCGCTCGAGTGCTCCGGCCCCTGGCCCTCGTAGCCGTGCGGCAGGAGGAGCATGAGGCCGGAGCGCTCGCCCCACTTGGCCCGTCCGGCGGCCACGAACTGGTCGACGACGGCCTGGCCGACGTTGGCGAAGTCGCCGTATTGCGCCTCCCACAGCACGAGGGTCTCCGGCGCGCCGACGCTGTAGCCGTACTCGAAGCCCATGGCCGCCGTCTCCGAAAGGGGGCTGTTGTGCACCGCGAAGGCGGCCTGCACGCCGGGCAGATGGCAGAGGGGCGTGAAGCGGCGCCCGTCACGCTCGTCGTGCAGCACAAGGTGGCGCTGCGCGAACGTGCCGCGCTCGCTGTCCTGGCCCGCGAGCCGAACGGGCACGCCATCTTCGAGCAGGGTGGCGAAGGCGAGCGTCTCCGCGAACCCCCAGTCGATGCCGCGGCCGCCCTGGACTGCCTCGCGCCGCCGCCCCAGGGTGCGTGCCAGGCGCGAATTCACCTGAAGGTCCGCGGGCCACGCGAACAGGGCCTGGGTGATGGCCTGGAGGCGGGCCGCCGTGACCGGAGCCAGGCGCGGGGCCGCGACCGGGGCGGGCCAGGGCGAGGCGAGCGGCGGCGCTCCCTGCTTGCGCGCGGCCGTGAGCGCCGCCGCCACGGCCTTCTGCATCGCCTCCGCCTCGACCGGCGCCACGACGCCCGCCTCGGCCAGGCGGTCCGCGTACAGCGCCCGGACCGTGGGATGGGCGCGCACGCGTGCGTACATGACGGGCTGGGTGAAGGCCGGCTCGTCGCCCTCGTTGTGGCCCCACCGCCGGTAGCCGACGAGGTCGATGAGAAAGGAGCGCCCGAACCGCTCGCGATAGGCCCAGGCCAGGTCGACCGCGCGCAGGCAGGCCTCGGGGTCGTCGGCGTTCACGTGCGCGATGGGAATGTCGTAGCCCTTGGCTGGGTCGCTCGGGTAGCGCGTCGAGCGGGCGTCCTCCGCATCGGTGGTGAAGCCGATCTGGTTGTTCGTGACGATGTGGATCGTGCCGCCCACGTCGTAGCCGTGCAGGTGGGCCAGGTTGAGCGTCTCGGCCACCACGCCCTCGCCCGGGAAGGCGCTGTCGCCGTGCACGGCGATCGCGACGGCGCGCGCAGGATCGCTCTCGGGCGCGCCTGCGCGGCTGCGCACGTCCTGGCCGGCGCGGGCGACGCCGAGGACGACGGGGTCCACGACCTCGAGGTGGCTCGGGTTGTTGAGAAGGCGCACCTCGACCTCTTCGCCGGCGTCGTTTCGCAGGCGCCGGAGCCAGCCGAGGTGGTACTTCACGTCGCCCGTCATGTCCGCCGCCTCCTGACGCTCGGCGGCTGCCTCGTCGTGGCTGTCGAACTCGGCCACGATCGCCGCGTAGGGCTTGCCGAGGACGTGGGCCAGGACGTTCAGGCGGCCGCGGTGCGCCATGCCGATCGCCACGCGGTGCGCACCCTGCCCCAGGGAGAGCGCCACCAGGCGGTCGAGCATCGGCACCAGGCTGTCCACGCCCTCGATGGAGAAGCGCTTGACGCCGGGAAAGGTCGTATGGAGGTAGCGCTCCAGCCCTTCGACCGCCGTGAGGCGCTCCAAGAGGGCGCGACGCTCGGCCGGCGCCGGTGCGGCCGCGAGGTCCGCGCGCGCCACCGAGGCCGCCAGGAAGGCGCGCTCCTCGGCCGAGGTGAGGTGCGCGAACTCGTAGCCGGTCGGGCCGCCAGCGTAGCGCGCACGCAGGTCCTCGTACGCGTCGAGCGCCGTGTCGCCGTTCAGGGTGAGGCCGCCTGCCTGCGCGACGAGCGCCGCCGGCATCGCGCGCAGATCATTCGCGCTCAGGCCGTGTCGCTGCGGAGAGAGGGCCTCCGCACTGGGCGGCCCGTCGCCGAGGGGGTTCAGGTAGGCGTACAGGTGGCCCTCATCGCGTATGCGGCCAAGGAGCACGACCGCTCGCGCGAGGGCCTCGCCGCCCGGCGCCTCCATGACCGCGGCGGCCCGTGCGGCGGGCGCCTCACCCGCCGCCTCGGGGAACGCGGGCGGCCCAAGCGCCTCGAACAGCGCCCGCGTGCGGGCGTCGACGCTCTCCGGGTTGGCCCGAAAGCGGTCGTACAGCTCGAGGACGTAGCCTCGGTTTACGCCGAGGTACTCCTGCCATCGGTCGACGGACACAGATAGGGGCCCCCCCTTGAGCCGCTCTCGGCTCCATTGTAGCCACTCGACGGGACGAGCGTCGGCCGCCCCGGGCGGCGGCCGACGGAGCGGGGCCCTCTTCGGCGGCGCCGAGCCGCAGCGCGGCGCCTAGGGCGACGTCGTGGGCGCGGCACTCTCGGCCAGGATGCGATCGATCGCGGCCAGGAGCGCGCGCTGCTCGGGGCCGCTGCCCAGGCTGATGCGAACGTGCCCGGGCGCGCCCAAGTCGGCGCCGCGGCGCG
>JAKASY010000214.1 GCA_021817625.1 Bacillota bacterium
CCAACGGCCTCGTGCGGCGGGGGCGGCAGGTGTTCGTGGCGGTGCCCGAAGGCAAGGCGGTGGCCTACCCCCTCCAGGCCGAGGTCGTGCGCGTCGGCGCCCCCGAGGGCCCGGGCCTCCCTGCCGCCGACGTGGCGATCACGGACTTCTATACCACCGTGGCGCCTGCGCTCACGGCGTACGGGCCGCAGCGCACGCTGCGACTGTCGCTCGGCTTCGAGCCGCTCTGGGCGGCCGACTGGGAGGCGGCGGTGCAGACCTACCGGCCGGACGTGCGCACGATCGCGATCTCGTCCTGGCTGGCGAGCCTGATCCGGGACGCGACAGGCGTCGAGGTGGCGGGCATCGCCCACCCTGGGGTGGACCACCGCGTGTTTCGCCCGGGTCCCAGCGACGGCCCCGGTCGCCGCCCCGGTCGGAGGGTGTTCTACGTCGGCCGCGCTGTCTCGCAGGGCTACGCGTTCAAGGGCGGCAGCGACTTCTGGCAGGCAGTGGCGCTCGTACGCCGTCGCATGCCCGACCTCGAGGTCGAGGTGGCGGCCACCGACGGCGTCCTCGACGACGCGCCGGACGGCGCCTTCCGAGCGCTCGAGGACCTGGACGACGCGGCCCTGGCCGAGGCGTACCGGCGCGCCGACGTGTTCGTCTCGAGCTCGTGGTTCGAGGGCTTCGGCCTGCCGGCACTGGAGGCCATGGCGTCGGGCACGCCCGTCGTGGCCACGGACTCGGGCGGCATCCGGGACCTGGTCGCGGGCGGCGCGGCCGCGCTCGTCGTACCCGCTCGCAACCCCACGGCCCTGGCTCTGGCCATCCAGCGCGTGCTCTCCGATCCCGATGTGCACGGCCGCCTTGCCCGCGCGGGTGTGGCGGTCGCCCAGGCCTTCAGCTGGGAGCGGCTTGCGGCGGAGGTCGACGCCCATGTCGAGGCGATCGTCGCCGCACACGGTCGCGCGCGTTAGCGACACCGGCATCGGCGGCCTGGCGCGTTGGCCGGGGACCCGAGCCGGAACACCTCGTCCCGGTCTGCATACGGTTGGGACGCGCACTGCCGCGCAGGCCACGCCCGCCGCGCATCGACCTTGGGGGGCGCCTCACGGCAGCGGCGCACAACCCACCGCGGCCAACCGCGGGAAGGAGGGACCCGGGTCGTGCCATCGACGCTCGCCGAAGAGCTGGCGCAGGGTGGAGCCCGCGTGGCGGTGATCGGCGCCGGCTATGTGGGCTTGGCCATGGCGGTCGCGTGCGCCGAGGCGGGATACGACGTGGTCTGCCACGACATCGACCGCCGTCGGGTGGCCGAGATCGCCGCCGCCCGCTCGCCGGTCGAGACGGTCGACTCCGCCCGGCTGCGCGCCGTCCTCGACCGGGGTGCGCTCACGGCCACGGCGGAGGCATCGGCCATCTCGGGCTCGACCGTGGCTGTGATCTGCGTGCCCACCCCGCTCGCGCCGGGTGACGTGCCGGACACCACGCACCTCGAGGCCGCGGCGCGCACGCTCGGCAGGCACCTCGCCGCGCCCTGCCTCGTGATCGTGGAGAGCACGAGCTACCCGGGCAGCATCCGGGAGGTCGTCCTGCCGTCTCTGGCGGAGCGGCTTGGCCGGGTGGGCGAGGACTTCTACCTCGCGTGCGTGCCCGAGCGCATTGACCCTGGCAGCCGCAGCTTCTCGCTCGTCAACACCCCTCGCCTCGTCGGTGGCGTGAGCGAGGCCTGCACCGACCATGCCACAGCGCTGTATCGACGTCTGGGCGTGCCCGTTCACCCGGTGGCGAGCCCCGAGGTGGCCGAGACGGCCAAGCTCCTCGAGAACGCGTTCCGGTGCGTGAACATCGCCCTGGTCAACGAGGTCATGCGACTGTGCGACGCGCTGTCGGTCGAGGTGGACGCCGTGATCGAGGCCGCCGCCACCAAGCCCTTCGGATACATGCGCTTCGACCCGGGTGTGGGCGTGGGCGGCGAATGCATCCCGGTCGACCCGCGCTACCTTGCCTGGCGGGGCCGTCGAGACCATCTTCCCCTGCCGCTCGTGGAGCTTGCCCTTGACGTCAACGCCGCCATGCCGGCCTATGCGGCCGGGCAGGTGAAGCAGGCCCTCAACGCCCGTGGCTTGGCCGTGTGCGGCGCGCGGGTGCTCGTATGCGGCGTCGCCTACAAGCCCAACGTCGGCGACGTCCGGAACGCGCCGGCCCTGCGCATCATCGAGCTGCTCGCCGCGGACGGCGCGACCGTCTCCTACCACGACCCGCACGTGCCCGAAATTGTCGTCGCGGATCGCACGCTTTCGTCTACGTCGCTCAACGACGAGGCTGTGCGCGCCGCCGACCTCGTGGCGCTCGCGACCCGCCACGACGGCGTCGACCACGCCTGGCTTGGGCGCACCGCCCGCGCGTTCGTCGACCTGACCCGGCGCCGGTTGGACGAGGCGTCACCGCGCGCGGTGCCCAAGCATAGCACTGGCCCGGACCCAGACCCGCATCCGCGTTCCGCGAGGGAGGACTCGTGATGTTCGGTTGGCTTCGCAGGCTGTTGTGGCGTCTCAACCTCGTGGGTGGATCGACGCCAGTGGTCGCGCGCGCGTCGGCCACAGCCCCCCCCGCCGAGCCCGCGCCTGCCATCGTTTCGCTTGCCGGCAGGGTCGGGACCGCGCCCAAGACCGGTCCGGGCACCGCGCCGGGCGAGGGGCCGGGCACCGCGCCCAAGACCGGCCCGGGCACCGCCCCGGGCGAAGGACCCGGGACGGCTGGGGGAGGGGCGCTGGCCGCCTAGCCCCGAAGGTTTGTCCCGGTGAACGGGGGCGGGGAGGACTCGACATGCGGGTCTTGATCACGGGCGGTGCCGGCTTCATCGGTTCCAACCTCGCCCGACGCCTCGCGCCCGAGCACGAGGTGACGGCTCTCGACACCGCGGCCGGCGCGCCGGCGGAAACGCCCGACGGCGCGCCCGTCCGTGTCGTGCGGGCGGACGTGCGCGACGCCGCGGCCGTGGACGCGGCGGTCGCGTCGAGCGACGCGGTGTTCCACCTGGCTGCGGTCGTCGGGGTGCCCAATGCCATGGCCCACCAGTGGGATAGCATCACGACGACCGCTGTCGGCACCGTCAACGTGCTCCTGGCGGCCAGGCGGCACGGTGCCCAGGTGCTGATCGCGTCCAGCTCCGCGGTCTACGGCAAGATCGGGGTCGCGCGGGTGCGCGAGACCGACGACATCCACCTCGGCAACACGGACCGTCCCGCCTGGACGTACTCCGCCGCCAAGCTGGTCGAGGAGCTCCTCGCGCTGGCCGCGCACCGGGAGTCCGACGTGCCCGTGAAGGTGGTGCGCCTGTTCAACGTGATCGGGCCGGGCCAGACGGGCGCGTACGGCATGGTCGTGCCGCGGCTCGTCGACCAGGCGCTGGCGGGCCAGCCGCTCACCGTATACGGCGACGGCACGCAGACCCGCACGTTCGTCGATGTCGAGGACGCGCTCGACGGTCTGCTGGCGGTGTGGCGCGAAGGCGAGTGGGGCCGTCCGTACAACGTCGGCGGCACGGCGGAGGTGCGCATCGTGGACCTGGCCGAGCGCGTGCGGGAGCTGTGCCGGTCCGCATCGCCGATCCGGTTTGTGCCCTTCGCCGACGTCTACGGCCCGGCGTTCGAGGAGACCCCGCGGCGGGCGCCCGACATCTCGCGTCTGCGCACCCTGGGCTATTCGCCCAAGCGCCCCCTGGACGAGACCCTCGGTCTCATCGTTCAGTGGCGGCGCGGGCGGTGAGCGCCGGCGCGGGGCCGGCGCGCCCCCTTCGCATCCTCCTCGCCACGTACTGGTCGCTGCCGCACGTCGGGGGCGTCAGCAGCTTCGTCGACCTGGTCTCGCAGGAGCTGCGCCAGCAGGGCCACGCCGTGGACGTCCTGGGACACAGCGAGGACATGGAGCGCGTGTGGGTGACGAACACGGGGCGCTACGTGGAGAAGAAGCCCGTCAAGGACGTCGTGTACGCGACCATGCTCCGCTTCTTCAATGAGCGCCTCCCTCTCGTCGATCCTTGGATTCGGTGGCGGGAGATCGAGCGCTACACCTTTGAAATGTGCTGCCTCGCATTCGGCGTGCAGAACTACGACATCATCCACACCCAGGACATCGTCTCGACCCGGGCGATCTCCCGCGTGCGCGACCCGCGCACGGCGCACGTGGCCACGATCCATGGCCTTCTCGCCACCGAGTACCTGGCCAGCGGCGAGGTCCCGAGCCGCCAGTCCATGCCCTTCGCCTATGCCCGGGCCGAGGAGTATTACGGGTGCACGTCCGCCGACCTGACGATGGTGCCCGCGGCGTGGCTCCGGGAGCGCATGGCCGCCGAGTGCGGCGTGCCGGCGGGGGGCCTGAGGGTGGTGCCGTATGGCATGGACGTGGAGGCTGTGCTCGCGCGCAGCCGGCGCCTGCCAGAGGCGGTCTCCGGCAACCGGCGCCGTCTCACGCTGGTCTGCCCTGCGCGCATGGTGAGCGTGAAGGGCCACCGGGTGCTCCTCGAGGCCGTGGCCGAGCTCAGCCGCGAGTTCTCGCTCACGCTCTGGCTGGCGGGCGACGGCCCGCTTCGGCCCGAGCTCGAGGCCCTGACGGCCGAGCGCGACCTGGAGGACGTCGTGCAGTTCCTCGGGCCGCGAGGCGACGTGCCGGCCCTTCTGCGCATGGCCGATATCGTCGTCTTGCCGTCGATCCAGGACACGCTGCCGTTCACGGTCATGGAAAGCCAGGTGGTTGGCACGCCGATCGTCGCCTCGCGCACGGGAGGCATTCCCGAGATGATCCAGGACGGGCGGACCGGGCTCCTGGCCGAACCGGGCGACGGCCGGGACCTCGCGGCCAAGCTGCGGCGCCTTTTGCGCGACGGCCGGCTCAGGCGCGAGCTGGGCGAGGCAGAGCGCGCGTACGGCCAGGCCGCCTGGGCGCCCGCCCGCCTGATCGAGCGCCTGCTTGCAGCGTACCGGGAGGCCCTTGCGAGAAGGGGTGGGTCGGCATGATCTGGCTCAAGCGCGTGTGGCCGTGGATCCGCCGCGTGATCCTCGGGCTACCCGAC
>JAKASY010000215.1 GCA_021817625.1 Bacillota bacterium
TACTCGGTCTCGTGGATACCGTCTGCTTCGAGTCTACGGGCGCGTCGCAGTACTTCCGCTGGCTGGTCGCGGAACTTCGCCAGGCGGGGACCGTCCTCCCGATACAAGTTCTCGCTGAGGCCGCACAATGCGTCGACCGCATCCATCAACGGGACGCCTCCATCCACATCCCGGTCAGCGACGATCAGGTGTCGCGTGTTAATGCCATTGCCTTAGAGGTCGAGTTGCCGTGGGCAGCCCAAATCGATAACCGGGGCTCCTTTGCCCCTGCGTGCATGGTTCAGCAGGTACGTGATCTTCTGCAAGGCGTCGGCGCCTAATTGGTTCGGCTAATGTTTGTTCTCGAAGTGCACCCTTAGTGCGACATATAGCAAGCAAATTACGGAATACAAGCCCTCGTGGGTTCGAATCCGACGCCCTCCGCCAAATGCTCTGTAGAGCCTTTTCTGCCCTCGGTTCCCCTCCGTCGATGCCGCTTGGCGCCCTCCAGGCCGAGGGGCGTTCTTGCTGCAGGACTGTGGATCATTGTCATAGACGCGATTCAGATGGTGTGTCGACGGCCTTCGCGTGGAGGCAGCCGACATAGGACAAACCCTACCAGGAAGGCCAGCACGACGCCGACGACCGCGCCGACCAGCATGTAGGGCCAGGTATATGGCAGGGGGCCGCCAAGTCCCGGCCACTCCATGGAGCCCGGGTGGCTACGGCCGTAGGCCAGTGATCAGCAACCTCCAATGGCGCATGCCCAGGAGGTACCCGGCCAGGATACCAGCGCCGGTGAGAGCTGGCGGCGCGAGGCTGCGCCACCAGTCAGCGAGCCTAGTACCGGTGTCGTTCATCGGGTTCTTCATGCGGATTCCTTTCGCCCACGCCACGCTGTTTGCGTCTCCCAGCCGTGCCGCCAGCCTTTGCCTCCAACGGGCAACCTGTCGTCCTCGTGCGTCCAACGAAATGCGCTAGCGCCCGCGGTGGTAGCCTTGGTGACACGCGCGAGGCCCTTGCCGAGGGGGGGTTAGTGCTTGGATCGTAAGCCGCGGTGGTTGCGAGCTTACTTCGCTGGGCTGGCTGTCTTTCTCACCTTCGTCATGGGTGGTGGCGTGGCGCTGCTCCTGTATGGTGGCGCAGCACTCTCGTGGGTTGCGGTCATGGGCGGCTTGTTCGCGGTTAGCCTGGGCTTCCTGGCGCTGACGTACAAAGCCGCCGACAAGGCGGTGCGGCAGCCTCGGCCGAAGGCGCAGTGGACGCCTGCCCGCAAGCGCCTCGTGGTCGTGGCCCTTGCACTACTTGTTGCGGCAGGTGTCGCCCTCTTTGTGTTGCCGCCGTTCTGGCAACCGGTCGTTACGGGAGGCGGCTTCATCGTGTTCGCTGTCATGGCGTTCCTGGCGCGACGCCTCCCGTGAGCCTTGTGCTTCAGGATGGCCGCGCCGTCCTTCGCCTCGCGGCTGTCAGTCTCGTCAAGCCCTCCAACGGTCCCACGCGCCCATGTGCGGTTCGCACGTCCCAAAAAGCCTGGTGCGTGTGCGATCCGCACAGGCGGTAGAGTCATGTGTTCAGGGGCAGCGGCCCACCGGCGTGTCGGTGCGTGGATCGCTCCCGGCTCCAGGAGGGATCGACCGTGTGGGTGCCGCCACCCGTATCCCAGGAGAGCTACGACATCGGCAAGGCTCTGCAGCAGGACAGGGAGACCGGAATCGAGCACCGCGAAGAGTTGCGAGAGGCGCGCGGCGAAACGGCGCGCCCTGCCGGGCGGCTGTGGGCCCGGGTAGAGGTATGGGTGAAGGCGAGGCTGAGCCGGCCAGGACGCTAGGCCGCGGTTGTCAGCCCGGAGCGCCGCCGGGCGCGCGCGAACTGGGAGACGCCGCCTGCCGCAGAACGCAGGGTACGGCTGCGCGTGGGACGGGTACCTTCAGCCGTCATGGGCGCGCGGGCGCTCCAGGGGCGATCGACCGCTTCGGGCGCGCGTAGGCGGCCCGCGGGAGGCCGGCCGACACCACTCCCGGCGGGGTCCTGGCCTTCACCGCTGTAGCTCGCGTGCAAGGGCGGCAAGGTCGCGGGAGAAGGGGCCCGACGTCGGCCGCCGCCGACCGGCGGTCAGGCGGGCGCCGCAGCCATGGCCGCCAGCTCATCGAGCAGCTCCGCCACCGCCTCGGGCGGCCTTGCGCCGTCCAGGCCGGCCATGAGCCCACGCGCGGCCGCCGCCACGCGATAGCCCAGACGCGTCGCGGCCGTGACCGCCGGCCACAGGCGCGACGCCCTCGCCGACGGCGACAGCTCGCTCATGGCGTCCTCGGCGGTGCGGAACAGGCGGGCCGCGGCGGCCTCGACCGGACGGGCAGCCGCGACTGTCGGCTCCCCGCCCGCCAGCGACCGCGCGAGCCTTGCCTCCGCGCGCAGCAGGGCGGCGAGCCGGGCCGGTAGACGCGCGGATGAGGCGCGCGACCAGAGGAGGAAGATGGCGGCCCCGGCCAGGGCCACGCCCAGGACCGTGCCGCCCAGGCGCGAGAGGGCCAGGCCCGGCGCGGCCGCGCAGCTGGCCGTGTGGATGATGAGGAGCGCGAAGGCGGTCATGGACACGACGGCGAGCCCGTAGTTCTTGACCATCAGGGCGCGCATGGCGGCCCGCAGGACGACCACGAGCGCGAAGGCGACGGCGGTGCTGGGGTGGAGGACGGCAATCAGGCCCCCGGCCAGGAGCACGCCGCCGATCGTGCCGATGACGCGCTCGATGGCGCGCCGGGTGAGCATGTCCACGGTGTGGCCCTGGAGCACCGCGGCAGCCGTGAGCGGCAGCCAGTACGGGTGGCGGGCTCCCCAGCAGGTGGGCGAGCACGGGGGCCAGGCCGACGACGAGCCCCGTGCGCATGGCGGCGTGCACAAGGAATGGCGGGATGACGTCGGTCGGGGGTAGGGCGGCCGGGTCGCGCTCCGGCCCCACGGCGGCCTCGACCGGCCCTGCCGCGGCCCTGCCGGCGTCACGCGCGAGGTCTGCGAAGCGTCGAGCCAGGGGGCCCGGACCGCTCGGCCGGCGGCGTGCCCGGCCCGCGCCCTGCCCACGCTGTCGCCGACGCGGCGCAGGTAGGCGCTCCAGGCATGCGCGGCGCGCCCAGGGACTTCGTCCTCGCCCGCCGCTGCCGCCCAGAACAGACGGACCGCGCCCGCCGCCAAGGTGCGGAGGCGGCCCGTCGCGCTCGCCGCGGCGGCATGCGCCGACCGCGCGGCGCCGGCGGCGGCGTGCTCGGCCGCGATCGCCTCGTCGCCCGGACCGGCGACGACGAACCTCGCGAGGGCGGCGTTGGCGCTGGCCACGGCATGCTCGCGCGGCGCCGACGGCCGCACGAGAGCCCCCGCCATGCCGACGATCCAGGCGACGGCACCGCCGATGAGGGCGAAGGCGACGCGCGCGGGCACGTGACTGGGCGCGGCCGCGCTCACGCAGGCGACGAGGATGAACATGAAGCCGGCCGGCAGGGGCAGGCGGAACAGGCCCGCCAGGTACGTGGCGGCGAACGCCGTGAGCGCGAAGGTGGCGGCGCCGGCGGCGGACGCGAGCGCGAGGCCGCGCGCGACCGCCGCGAGGATGCCCGCGCGCGCCCGGTACGGCTGGTCGGAGAGGTAGAACGAGGTGAACGCGCCGAGGAGGGCCCAGGTGCCCCACTGCGCGTGGCCCAAAGCGAGGCCGAGCGCGAGCGCGGCCGACGTCGGGACCGCCGTGCCCCAGACCTTGGACTACGGCACCGGCGTCGAGGCGAACGCAAGGCTTGCGTTGACCACCGCCTTTCCAGGCGACGGTGCTCCGGATCCCTGTGCCTGGCTTGCCGTAGCCCACACCTCCCCGCGGCCGCGGCCGCGCTTCGCCTCCTAGCGTCTCGATCCAGCGCCGGTGCCGTCCTCACGGGCCAGCCTAAGGAAACTGCGCGGCGTCTCTAAGCGGGCGCTAAGGTTCGCGTGCCACGATCAGGGCGGCCACGGTCGCACGGGTGCCCGAGACGTGTCGCGCCGCGCGGGGAGCGGCGGAGGCGGGTGGGCGCCAGCCCCACCGCATTTGGGCGTGGCGAGAGGAGATGCGCACTTGCCGGGTCAGCATCGGCCGGCGTCCCGGACGCCGGCGCGCCGCGGTGCGTTCAGCGTCGGCACGGCGCTTGCGGGCGCCCTTGGCGGGGCCATCGTCGTGGGGGCGGTCTGGGGTCTGACCAGCGCCATCCAGGCGGCGCCCGCCGCGGCGGAGGCGAGCGTGAACGGCACGACGATCACGCGCGTAACCCTGCAGAAGACCCTGTTCGACAAATACGGCCGCCAGGTGCTAGAGACCATGATCGACAACGAGCTGGTCTCGGACGCCGCCACGGACCAGCACGTCACCGCGAGCGCGAGCGCCATCCAGAGCGCACAGGCCCAGATCGAGTCGGCGTACGGCATCACCACGCCCGCCGAGCTCACCTCGTTCCTGCAGTCGAACGGCCTGACCGACGCGCAGTTCCAGGCGATCCTCAAGAACCAGGTGCTCGAGCAGGAGCTGGCCGCGAACACCGTCAAGGTCACGGACGCGGAGGTTGAGGCTTACTACAAGGCGCACCAGGCGAGCTTCACGGCCAAGGGGGCAAAGGCGGCCCTGCCGCTCGACCAGGTACGCAGCCAGATCGTGGGCGACATCAAGCAGTCCAAGGCCCCCTCCGCCGCGACCTTGCTCGCCAGCCTGGCGAAGCGGTACCGCCTGGCCATCCTCGACAGCCAGTACAAGAGCCTTCTCACCGCGATCGAGGGAAGCTCCGCCAAGAGCGGCGGCTAGCGGCGTCCGCAGCGACCCTGCGCGGCGACGCGCCCCGCGCCCGTCGGCAGGGAACTTGCCGGCCGTCTCCCGAACCACCGACGCAGGACGGCATCGCACCGCCGCAGTCGTCGGCAAGGAGGCGGCCCATTGACGGAATATGAGCGCGCCCTTCCCCCGTGGGAGGAGCGACTGTTCCTGCCCGGCCCGACGCCGATCCCGTGGCCCGTCGCGCACGCCATGGCCCGACCCATGACCGAGCTCCGCGGCGGC
>JAKASY010000216.1 GCA_021817625.1 Bacillota bacterium
GCGTGCGCGAGCACCGCCTGGTGACCACGGTGACGCCTGGCGCGTACGCCCCCTACCGCCTGGCCGTGGTGCCCCGGGGTCGGTGAGGCGGGCGGCGGGCGGCGGCCGGCGGCCGGGGGAGAGCCTCCCGAAAGGCGCGGCTCGTCCTCATGTGCGATCTGCCGGGAGCGGGCAAGACGATGGTCGCGCGCCGCCTGGCCGCGCAGATGGGCTTCGTGCGCCTGTGCCCCGACGAGTGGATGGCCGCGCTCGGGATCGATCTCTACGACGAGCCGTTCCGGGCGCGCCTCGAGGCCCAGCTCTGGCTCTTCGCCCGCGAGCTCCTGGCCATGGGCCAGAGCGTCATCCTCGAATCCGGCTTCTGGCTGCGCGCCGACCGCGACGAGAAGCGGCTCGGCGCCCGCGAGCTCGGCGCTCGGGTCGAGCTTCGCTACCTCGCCGCCCCGCTCGATGTCCTGTGGCACCGCCTGGAGCGGCGTAACGACGGTGCCGGGGCGGGCGCCGCGGGTGGTCGGCCGCGCCGACCTCGAGCGCTGGAGCCGGCTCTTTGAGCCGCCGGACGACGCGGAGCCGGCGCTCTTCGATCCGGCGTCCGCGAACGCATGAGAATCCGCTGAGAACGCAGGAGGCGGCGGCCGACACGCGAATGCCCACCCACTCGGAAGCCATGTGTGCGGAACAAGGGGTGGGTCGTCGCGAGCCGGGACGAACGGCGGGCGGCCCTGGTTGTGTCTACGGCCGCGGCTCTGACGCTCGCCGCCCTGACCGTGTTTGGCGCCCGCACGCCGGCCGGCCGCGCCAGCCTGGCCCTGGCGCGGCAGACGCTGGGCGGCTGGCGGCTCGGCCGCATCGCCTTCTCGGGACGCCCCACCGCGGCCCCGGCGGCGCGCCGCTCGGTCGGGCCGCCGCCGACGGCGGCGCCCCCGGTGGCGGCTTTCTCTGATCACGACTGGTGGGCGCAGGCACTCGCGGTCCGCCACTGGCCCGCCCCCGTCGGCCTGTCGCTGGCCGCCGACAGCGCACCCAAGGACTCGGTGGCGGTGTTCGTGTACCATCAGGTGTCGCCCGTCGGCTGGCCGCTTCAAAACGGCCCGGACGCGATCACACCGGCCCGCCTCGCCACCGAGTTCGCCTTCTTCCGGGCGCGGCACGTGCCGACGCTCACGCCGGCCCAGTTCGTCGCCTTCGTGCAGGGCCGCGAGCGCGTGCCTCGGGGAAGCGTCTTCCTGACGTTCGACAACGGCCTTGAGGGCGTGTACCGGTACGCCTACCCCCTGGCCCTGCGCTACCACGTTCACATCACCGTGTTTGTCATCGGCCGCCGCCTGCGCGACCGCTGGCGGCCGGGGGACCGCTTCCTCGCCTGGGACCAGGTGACGGGAATGGCGAAGAGCGGCCTTGTCAGCGTCGAGTCGGAGACCTACGACCTGCACAGCGTCGAGACGATCGCCCGCGGCCGCTACGGACCGTACGTGGAGCGGCGGTGGGAGACCTATCCCCTCGGGCACGAGGAGCCGCTCGCCAGCTACCTGCGCCGCCTGCGCTACGGCTTCACGCAGCAGCGCCTCGTCTTCTGGCGCCACCTGCACACCACGCCGACGCTGCTCGTGTGGCCGTTCTCCACGTACAACCTCGTGGCCGAGAGCGAGGCGCGCGCCGCCGGCTACGCGGCCGCCTTCGCCGTCTACCCCGGCGTGGTCACGCCGCGCCCCGGCGCCGACCTGTTCGCCCTGCCGCGCAACCCCGCGACCTTCATGTGGGACAACGTGCCCGCCGAGTACGACGCGCTCTACGGCACCCGTCCACTGACGCCCGCACGTGGCGCCCTCGTGGCCGCAAGCGCGCACGGCCCCGAGCGACGCACATAGGGCGCGACACCGGCCCGCCGCGCCGCTAGGCGTACTCCACGTACTGCCGGAGAAACGACTCGACCGAGGTCCAGAAGCGCTGGATGGTGTCCGCGCGCCGCCAGCCGTGGCCCTCCCCCGGGTACACCTCGTAGAGGTGGGGCACGCCGCGGCGCCGCAGCGACTCGACGATCGTGTCCGCCTGGTTCTGGGGAACGACCGGGTCGTCGGCTCCCTGGAACACGGCGATCGGGTCGACGATGCGGTCGGCGTGGAAGATGGGCGAGCGCTCGCGGTAGCGCGCGGCCGTCTCCGGCAGCGGCCCGATCATCGTGTCGAGGTAGCGCTCCTCGAACTTGTGCGTCTCGGCCGCCAGGGTGAACAGGTTCGACACGCCGTACAGGCAGATGCCGGCGCGGAACGCGCCCGGGCGCTCGCTCAGGGCGCGCAGCACGGTGTAGCCGCCGGCGCTACCGCCCATCACCACGAGACGACGGCCGTCGGCGATGCCCTGGTCCGCCAGGAAGCGGCCGCCCGCCGCCGTGTCCGCGAGGTCGTAGAGGCCCCAGCTCTCCAGGAGGGCGTCGCGGTAGTCCCTGCCGTAGCCGGTCGAGCCGCGGTAGTTCACGTCGAGCACGACGTAGCCGCGGCTGGTGAAGAACTGCACGTCCGCCTTGTAGCCGGCGGTCGTCTGACCGGTCGGGCCGCCGTGGACGTGCACGATGGCCGGCGGCGGCGAGCCCAGGGGCGTGGCCGGGCGGTAGAGCAGGGCATGCACCTCGCCCCCGTCCTCGCCCGGGTAGCGCACCGCCTCGGCCTGTGCGTGGGCCGTGGCGGGGACGCTCTCGCTCGCCGCCCTGCGCAGGACGCGCGGCCCCTCCCCCTCCCCGTCCGCGGGCCACACGAGGAGCCGCGGCGGGATGGCGGACGCCGAGCCGATGCAGGCGACGCCGCCCGCCGACACGGCCACCTGGCCGACGTCGGTGTAGGCCTCGGCGCCGGGCAGCGGGCTGTCCGCCCCGCTCTCCAGGTCCAGGCGCCGCAGGGTGCGTGTGCCCCGCTCGCTGTGCACGTACACGACCGCGCGGCCGTCGGGCGTGAACGCGTGCAGGTGCATGCCCTGCGCCCAGGCCGGCGCGCCCAGCTCGGCCTGGGACGCGCGGGTGAGGGCGTGCGCGGCGCCGCTCTCCAGGTCGAGGAGGAAGAGGTTCCAGAAGCCGGAGCCCGCGTCCGACGCGTAGAGGAGGCTCCTCCCGTCGGGCGAGAACACCGGCTGGAGGATCGCGTCGTCGCCGCCCGCCAGGGTCGTCACCTCGACCGCGCGCGGCCAGCCGTCGCCGTCGCGGACGAGGCGCGCCAGCTTGAGCCACGTGCCGTCCCATGGCATGTGCGGGTGGTTCCAGGAGACGAAGGCAAGGCGGTCGCCGTCCGGATGCCAGGCGGGCTGCATGTAGAAGTCCTCGCCCGACGCGAGCTGGCGCGGCCAGCCCCGGCCCTCCGCGTCCACCACGGCCACGACGTCCCGGCGCTCGTAGGAGTGGACGAAGGCGACGAACGCGCCGTCGGGCGAGGGGGCGGGGCTCGCGCACTCGCCGAACACGGGCGTGATCGCCTGGGCCGTGCCCTCGTCCAGCGGCTGGCGGTAGAGCCGCCCGCCCGAGGAGAAGTAGGCGACAGCGCGCCCTACGCCGAAGTCGCCGCCGCCATAGCCCACGCGGGCGCGCACGCTGAGGTCGGTGGTGAGATCGCGGTCGGCAGCCTCGGACATGCGCCGGCGCACCAGCACGCCGCGGTCCGACCGCCCCTCGAGCCAGACAAGGGTGCGGCCGTCCGTGTCCCACGCGACGTCGGACAGGCGGACTTGGGACGCCAGACGCTCGGGCGTGAAGAGACTCCTGGGCCGTGTCTCGGCCATGGCGGATCCCCGCTCTCTTCGTTTGGTGGGGCGGGCGCTGGGGACGCGAGCGCCCGGTCGGGCGCCATCGCGTCCGGGGCCTCAGCCTAGGGTTCGGGCCGGCCGGGCCAAGTCCTTGCCGAGGTCCGCGCGCGGTCGACTGCGCGCTCTGCCGCTGGCCAGGGTGAGCGCGCCGAGCGCGAGGAGGGCGCCCAGCCCGGCGTACGCCAGGGCGACGTGCCGGGCGGCCATGAGCGCGCCCGCGAGCGGGAACAGGGCGATCATGCCGAGGCTGAAGGCCGTGCCGGGAGCGCTCAGCACCGTGGCCCGCACCGCCTCCGGCGTCTCCCGGTTGAGCGACGTCTCGTAGACCGGGTCGAGGAGGCCGTCCCCCGCCTTGAAGGCGAGGAAGGCGGCCGCCGCCGCCGCGAGCGGCAGGCTGCCGGACAGGGCGATGAGCAGCGCCAGGGCGGCCGCGCCCAGCTGCAGCGCTGGCCGCGCCGCGCGTTGGGCGAGGCGGCCGCCGACGGCGCTCGCCGCCGCGGCGCAGAGGTTGGAGGCGGCGATGAGGATCGTCGCGAGGGCGACGGACGCCCCGCGCAGCACGAGCGTGGACTGGGCGTACAGGCTCGTCAGGGCGGTCGCCAGCAGGAACACGCCGCCGAAGGCGACGAGTCGGGCGAGCGGCGGGCGCGAGCGCACGGCGCGCAGGGCCTCGGCCATGAGCCGCAGGGGTGAGCGCGGCGGCGCCCCATCGGCGCCTGCGCTCGGGATGTGGGCGGGCAGGGCGAAGAGGGAGACGAGGGCGAGCGCCTGGCTCGCGGCCGTCAGGCTGTACGGCCAGGCCCAGCCGAGGCGCGTGGCGATGAGGCCGCCGGCCGCCGCGCCGACGCTCTCGGCCAGGTAGCTCACCTGCACCACCCGGCCGTACAGGCCGCCGTAGCCCGCGGCGCCGGCCGGGGAGGCGGCGGCGATGCCATAGAGGAGCGCGCGGTCGGCACCGCCCACGAACGTGTAGCCGAGCGCGCCAAGCGCGAAGGCCACGGTGCCTAGCGCCACGGACGCGGGCGCGGCGGCGTAGACGGCCAGAGGCTGCACGGCGCCGATGGCGATGCCGATCGCCATGCTCAGGCGGCGGCCGTAGCGGTCCGCGAACGCGCCGGTGGGCAGGTCCGAGAGCAGGGAGGCGATGTGCCAGCCGGCCTCGGCGACGCCCACCTGCCACAGGCTCCAGCCGACGTGCAGGAGGTAGAGGATCCAGAGCGCGCTCACCGGCCTCAGGTACCAGAGCGC
>JAKASY010000217.1 GCA_021817625.1 Bacillota bacterium
AAGGCGCCTGGACCACGGTGGCGCCGTCCGCGCTCCCCTTCCAGGCTGGCTGGCCCACGCCACGCGCCCTCAGTCGCACGGAGATCCAGGACACGGTCCAGGCCTTCGCCGCGGCGGCCCGGCGCGCGCGGGCCGCGGGCTTCGACCTCGTGGAGCTGCACGGCGCCCACGGCTACCTCCTGCACCAGTTCCTCTCGCCCCTCTCGAACCGCCGGCGCGATCGCTATGGCGGTAACCGCGCCGGCCGCATGCGCTTCACGCTCGAGGTTGTGGAGGCGGTGCGCGCCGAGTGGCCGGGCGAGCTCCCGCTCTTCCTGCGCCTGTCGTGCACGGACTGGGCGCCGGGCGGCTGGCACCTCGACGACTCGGTCGTGCTGGCGAGGGAGGTGCGCCGCCTGGGCGTCGACCTGATCGACTGCTCGAGCGGCGGCACCGTGGCGGCGCGCGTGCCCGCCCGCCCCGGCTACCACGTACCGTTTGCCGAGCGCCTGAGGCGCGAGGCGGGCATCGCCACGGCCGCGGTCGGCCTGATCACCCGCGCCCGCCAGGCCGACGCGATCGTCGCCCAGGGCCGGGCGGACATGGTGGTCGTCGGGCGAGAGTTCCTGCGCGACCCGTACCTGGGGGTGCACTGGGCCGACGAGCTCGGGGTCGAGCCGCGCGTGCCCCGGCAGTACTTGCGGGCGCGCCCGCCGAAGAGGGCATAGGAGCGGGCGCATCCGAAGGAGGGTTCTCGTGGCGACGGTGGTCGAGGCGCCGGCCCAGGCCCTGGGCGGCTGGCCGCTCGCAGGGCGGGCGCTGCGCAGCGCGTGGTGGATCTGGCTCCTGCCGGCGGCGATGGTCGTGGCGATCGCGGCGCGGAGCATCGTAGGGCTCGACTATGTGCACATCGCGGGCGGCCTCCTGTGGACGGGCACCGACCTGTTCATGGGCCTCGTGGTCGGACCGGTCATGCGGCGCCTCGCCCCGCCCGCGCGCCGGGCGGTGACGGAGCACCTCCTGCCGCGCATGCTGTTCTACATGCCGGTCGTGGCGCTCGCCACGACGACCTCCGGCTACTACCTCTCGCGCTGGACGGGCATCGGCCAGAGCGGCCCGAGCCACGTGTGGTTCGTGGCGGCCGTCGTCGTCACGCTGCTCATGTTCGTGCAGGGCATCGGCATCCTCTTGCCGACCAACCTCGCCATGTACCTCGAGAGTGCCAGGCCGAACCCGGACGTGGAGAAGATCCGGCGCACGATGGTGCGCTACATGCGCATGGTGGCCTGGCAGGGCGTCTGCCAGCTCGCGATCATCTTCGTCATGGTGCGGTTCGTCGTTGGCTGAGGGCGGGCCCGTGGCGGGCCCGGGTGCGCCCTTGGCGGGCTGGAGCGAGGCTGACTCGAGCCGCTTCCTCGCGGTGGCGGACGTCCTGACGCCGTCGCGCGCGGAGGCGATGGCCCAGCTGGTCGCGCTCGTGCCGCTGCGCCCGGACGAGGCCTTCGCGGCGGCGGAGCTGTGCTGCGGCGGGGGCGAGCTGGGCGAGCGCCTCCTCGCCGCCTTTCCGGCCATGCGCTACCTGGGTCTGGACGGCTCGGACGTCATGCTCAAGGCCGCGCGCGAGCGTCTCGGGACGTTCGGGCCGCGGGCGCGCCTCAAGCCCTTCCGGCTGGAGGCGCGCGACTGGCGCGGGGCGCTGCCCGCGGAACTCGGGCTCGTCGTCTCGTCCCTCGCCGTCCACCACCTGGACGCCGGGCAGAAGCGCCAGCTCTACGTCGACATGGCGCGAGCCCTGCGCCCGGGCGGCGCGCTCCTCGTGTTCGACCTCGTGCTGCCCGTGGCGCCCGCCGCGCGGGTCGCCGCCGCGGACGCGTGGGACGAGGTCGTGCGCGCCCAGTCGCGCGCCGCCACCGGCTCGGAGGGGGCCTACCGGGCGTTCGTCGAGGAGCGCTGGAACATCTACCGCCACCCCGATCCCACGGACATGCCGGACCCGCTCTTCGCCCAGCTGCGCTGGCTTGAGGAGGCGGGCCTCGAGCACGTGGACGCCTTCTGGCAGAGGGCCGGCTACGCCCTGTTCGGCGGCTACAAGCCAGGGCTTGCCTAGCGAGCACGCCGTTTGGAAGGGGGCTCGTGCGCGGCGCCTAGGTCACATGTGTTGACCAGAAGGTTATCCAGGGGTAACCTCATGGTTGCCGATTGAGATCAAAGGACGGCGGGCATGCAGGACATGCTGTTTCCCGTGGGGCGGCAGGTCGTAGGCGCCGACCTCGTGGGGCGTGAGCCCGCGATGAGCGATTTGGGCCGACGGCTCATGGCCGGCGAGCACGTCGTTCTCGCCGGTCCGCGCCGCATCGGCAAGACGTCCGTTGCGCTGGCGACACTGGATCGCCTTGCCGCGCAGGGCCTGCTGACGGCCAATGTGGATTGCATGCGCATCGGCTCGATGTCAGAGCTGGCGCAAGCCGTGGGGCAGGCGGTCCTGGCCAACGTCGCGCGCACGGAGCGAGCCGTCGCTGATGTCGCTGCCTGGCTGCGCGGTGCCACGGCCAGCATCGAGTGGCGCTCCGCCTTCGGTCCCGACGCCGAGCTTGCCC
Organism: Bacillota bacterium; assembly: GCA_021817625.1. The sequence goes on from JAKASY010000217.1 coordinate 2,577, forward strand.
TCTCGCTGACCCTTCCCGACAAGGTCGCCCACCTCGAACCGCACGAGCGATTGGAGCACAGTTTGGAGGGCATCGAGCGCCTTGCCGCCCGCAAGGACCGCCGTTTCGTCTTCATGTTTGACGAGTTTCAGGAACTCGGGCGCATCGACCGCACCCTCCTCGGCCGGATGCGGGCGGTCATGGTGCGCCAAAGCCACGTGAGCTACCTGTTCCTGGGCTCGCAACGCTCCACCATCGAGGCGCTTTTCGTGCGTGGCAAGGAGCCGTTCTACCGCTTCGCCGTGCCCTGGCTCCTGCCCCCGGTGCCGAGCGAGCTGTGGCGCGCCTATATGGCGACCAGGCTTTCGGACAGGGGCTACACGCCGCAGCCCGCCGCGCTGGACGACCTCCTCACGCGCACGGGCGCGCATCCCATGGACACCATGATGCTGGCAGGCGAGGCGGCACTGTCTGCCGACACGCTGGGCACGCTCGTCATCGGCCTCGACGTCGTCGCACTCGCCACCGACCGCGTCATGGCATCCCTTGAGCGAGCGTTCGAGGAGACGTGGCGCCAGCTCGATGTTGCGTCGCAGCACGTCCTGCGCCGCCTGTGCCGCGAGGAAGGCCCCTACCGGCGGCCCGCGCCCAACCACCAGAGCATTCACACGGCCATCGCCAAGCTTCTCGACGCGGGCATCCTGTCGCGCGGCGCAGCCCGCGGGCGCTACCAGTTCGTGGAGCCACTCTTTGCTGCCCACGTCCGCATGCACTATCTGACCTGACCGCCGCAGCCCGCTCTCAGGCGGGCCTGAGCAGCAGGTCGGGCGCGCGGAAGGCCACGTCGCCGTCGCGGATCACCAGCCGTACCTGGGTGAGGGCGTGCGCGTCCTCCACAGGGTTTCCCTCCACCGCGACCAGGTCGGCGTGGTAGCCGGGGCGGATCTGGCCCGTGTGGCTGAGGCCGAGGGCCACGGCGCTCCTGGCCGTGGCCGCCTCCAGGCTCTCTGGCCCGCTCAGGCCCGCCTCCCGCAGGAGCGCCACCTCGCGCCACAGGTCGCTGAAGCCCACGTGGCGCCAGCCGGCGTCGGTGCCCGCCACGAGCGTTACGCCCGCGCTGTGCAGGCGCCGCGCCGTGTCGAGCCAGGCGTCGGCCATGCGCAGCCAGCGCTCGCGTTCGGCCGCCTCGCCGCTCGCGACCTGCCGTTCGGCCTGGATCCGCGCCACCACCAGGGTGGGGGTCACGGGCACGCGCCTGTCCGCCACCAGGGTGGCCACACGCTGGTCGAAGGCGATGCTGTCCGGTCCCGCGTAGAACTGGCCGTGCTCGATCTGGTCAGCGCCCGCGCTGGCGGCGCGCTCCATCGCCTCCGCGCACAGGCAGTGGGCGGTCACGCGGCGGCCGGCGCGGTGGGCCTCGCCCACGATCGCGCGCAGCTCGGGCCCGCTAAAGGCGGCTTGGTCCACGCGCGTGCCGGGCGTGCCCCCGCCGGAGCCGATCACCTTGATGAAGTCGGCACCGGCCGCGACGCGCTCGCGCACCGCCAGGCGCACGCCCTCCTCGCCCTCCGCCTCGCCGCCCAGGGGCCAGGTGTGGCCGCGGACCGCGGTAATGGGCGCGCCCGCGACACGGACCTGGGGGCCCTGAAGCCAGCCCAGGGAGACGGCGCGGCGCAGGGCGAAGACGCTGCGCCCGCGGCTGCCGCAGTCGCGCAGGGTGGTGATGCCCGCCCGGATCGCCGCCGCCGCCCGTGCCGCCGCGCCGGCCGCCAGCGTCTCGTCGTCCTCGTCGAGGGCCTCGAACGTCGAGCCGTCGCCCGGCAGGTCCAGGTGGACGTGGGCGTCGATGAGGCCGGGCAGGAGCGTGAGGTCGCGCAGCGACACGACCGGCAGCCCGGGCGGCAGGTCGACCGCCAGGACGACGTCTCGGATCACGCCGTGCTCCACCACGACCGCCCGGCCGCGCTCGAGGCCGCTGCCGGCCGCGGTGAACAGTCGGTCGGGAAGGTAGGCGACCGCCTCTCCCGCCAACGCCACCACCCCCGAGCGGGCGTTCGGCGCGCACGCCCCGAGCCCTGCCTGCGAGCGCAGTTTCCAGCGAGTGCACTTTGTGTCGTGCCTGGTCGCAAGTCATGTCATGTGATGTTTTCGTTGACATGCGCGAGCTGCGCGACAGGGGATGGCGGTCAAGGCGCCAAACCGGGAGGCAGACGGCGACGCCCGGGCGCCGCCGCGGAGGGGAGGGGCACGGCATGGAGAGCGCCCTGCAATTCGCCACGGAGGGGGACCGCGTGGCCACCTGGGACGCCGGCCTGGGGGCGCCCGAGAGAGCGCGCCTGGAGCGGCTGGAGAAGAGCGGGCCCTGGATCTCGCTGCACGACCACCCGATCCGCCTGCCGGAGCCGATGACGCCGGCGGTGTGGACGCGCTACACGGCCGAGGGGCGCGAGCGCCTGGGCGTGGACGGCATGCGG
>JAKASY010000218.1 GCA_021817625.1 Bacillota bacterium
CCACCCGATCCGTCTTCTGAAAGTACGATCCGGACACTTGTCCCAGCCTCCTAGAGGCGCCGATGGACGATGGGGCGCCTGGAACCATCGGCTCCAGGCGCCGCGCGCGTTCCGACTTCGCGTTCACGCGCCGGGTTCCTTCGTGGCCCCCGACTAGGGCGCGGGCCTGCCGTCGAGCTGGACGTATTGCGCGAGCTGCGCCAGGTACGGCCAGAGGGTGCGCGGCGTGAAGTAGCCGTCAGGGTCCGCCGCGCCCACGACGACCTCCCAGTTGTCCACCTGGTAGACGAACCAGTCGTCGCGACTGGTCACCTTCTTGCCGAACACCTTCGCCGTCACGGCGGTCACGGTGCCCACGCCGCCCTGGCCGTTCAGGTCGCCGAGGGCGAGGGGGCGGGCGCCGGGCTGGATGCGGCCGAGGGCGCGCGACTCCGTCAGGACGGCCTGGTACGCGCCGGCGGACGTCGAGAACTCGACGAGGCCGACGAGCAGGTCCTTGGGCGCCCCGGTGGCCGCCGCCGCCCTGGGCGTCGTGTCGAACTGGATGGAGTACGCGCCCATCCGGCCCCAGTCGGACAGCTGGTAGATGATCGACGGCGTCGCCTGCTCCAGCGCGCTGTTCGATGCGCTCACGCCCGTCAAGGGCCGGAACGGCACGCCCCAGGTGGCTGTGGGCGAGAGGATGAGCGTGCGCGGCGCGGCGATCACCGCCGGGCCATTGCCGTTGTCCACCAGGCTCGCGCCCTGCAGGTTGAGGCTCGAGGCGCCGGTGCGCTCGGGCTGGAGGCCGAGGGCGCGGGCGGCGGCCGATGCCGGCAGGGCGTAGCCTAACGCGGTCCAGGTGGCGGTGCCGAGCGGCACACCGTCCAGGCTGACGGCGAGCGGCCCCTCATCCGAGGTCGGCAGGTTGGCCGCTGACCCGACCGGCGCCACGGGCGGCGCCATCGGCCGCTTCACGGCCTCGATGCGGTGCACCTGCTCCTGCCAGAGCGTCCAGGCCATGTCCAGAGTGGTGCCACCAGCCGCGCTCGTGAACACCCAGTTGTCGACGCGCGCCGCGATGAGCCAGATCTTGCCGCTGTCGGCGCTCCACACGAAGTCGGCATCGCCGACGGGCGCCGGCAGGGCCGTAACCGGGGTGTAGGGGCCCGGCACCCCGGGCCAGGCGCCGCCGTGCGCGGAGAGCGAGGCGGCGGTGTCGGCGAGCGCGGTCGCGGCCCGGTCAGCGCCCGCGTACTCGGCCGCCGTGAGGGCGATCTCGGCCGGGCCGTAGTACACGCTCACCGGCAGGTGCTTGAGGTCCTTGGCGGGGAGCATCGTGTAGATGACCGACGCCTCGCCGAGCTGCGTCTGGGCGTCGGCGGGGGACAGGGCCGGCGTCTTCGCGGGCGCCGGCGTCGCGCGCGTGTAGCCGGGGCCAAGATCGGCCGCGGCGAGCAGCACGCCCGCGGGCGCGGTGAGATAGGGCTGCGGCGGGCCCGAGCGCGCGCTCAGGGAGATGCTGCCGGCACCGACGCCCACCACGACGTCGCCCAGGGCCCTGGCCAGGGCGCCGACGGGGAGGACCAGGCGGCCGCTCACCACGGGCGAGGGCACGCTCAGCGGCTGGCCGTTCACGCTCACGTGCCAGGAGCCGGAGGCGGCCGCGGGCGCGGCAGCGAGCGTCAGGGCCGCGACGCCGCACAGGGCGAGCGGCAGGGACCGGTGTCTGGGCGCGCGCATGCGGTACCCCTCTCTGGCGGGCGGCGCCCTTGGACGGCGGCCTAGCGGTCCACCTCGGCAGCGGCGGCCTCGCGCCCGCTCTCCGGACCGAGACCGGCGACCTCGAGGTAGTCCTCGGCCTCCATCGCGGCCGCGCAGCCGGTGCCGGCGGCCGTGGCCGCCTGCTGGTAGCGCCGGTCCGCCACGTCGCCGGCCACGAACACGCCCGGGATGTCGGTGAGGACGCCCTTGGGCGTCAGGTAGCCGTCGCCATCGGCGGGCAGCTGGCCCTGGAGCATGTCGGTGTTCGGGGTGTGGCCGATGGCCAGGAACACGCCGTCGACCTCCAGGTCCTCTCCCTGCCCGTCCGGGCCCACGATGCGGACGCCGCGCAGGCGGCCGTCGTCGGTGCGCAGGTAGGCCTCCACGCGGCGGTTCCAGTGGAAGGTGATCGATTCCTTCTGGAAGGCGCGATCCTGCATGATCTTCGAGGCCCGCAGCCGGTCGCGCCGGTGCACCACGTGGACGGCGCTGGCGAAGCGGGTGAGGTAGATGGCGTCCTCCATTGCGCTGTCGCCGCCGCCGATCACGGCCACCGTGCGGTTCTTGAAGAACGCGCCGTCGCACGTCGCGCAGGTGCTCAGGCCGCGGCCCAGGATCTCGTCCTCGCCGGGCAGGGCGAGCATGCGGGCGCGCGCGCCGGTGGCGATGATCAGGCTGTGGCAGGCGAGCGACTCCTCCTCGTCCAGCTCGATCTTGAACGGTCGGCTGTGGAGGTCGACGCGCGTCACCTCGGCGCTGCGGTACCGCGCGCCGAAGCGCTCCGCCTGACGGCGGATGTTCTGCACGAGGTCGAGTCCGCCGACCCCGTCGGGAAAGCCGGGGTAGTTCTCCACGACGCTCGTGAGGGAGAGCTGGCCGCCCGGCTCCCCACCTTCGATCACCAGCGGACTCAGACCGCCGCGCGCCGTGTATACGGCGGCGGTCAGGCCGGCGATGCCCGATCCGAGGATGATCACGCTCTCGATCGGGCCGCTCTCGGCCGCGTCGGCCATCGCTCCCACCTCCCTGGCGTCGCCCCGGACGCCGGTCTTGGGCCATCCTAGCAGTCCTCGACCGGCGGCGACAACTGTGCGCCCGGCCGGCATGGCGCGCCGTCAAAGCGGGCACACCAAGGCGCAGCAGGAGGGGAGGGGCGCCGTTGGCGGGGCCGTCGCACGGGCGTCGGGGCGAGGGCGAGGCCGCGGCGCGCAGCCTGGAGGAGCTTGTGGCGGAGGTGGCGCGCGGCCGCCTCGGCGCCGTCGTCGAGGACCACCGCCGGGCCGGGCCCGGACGGGTGTTCGTCGCCATCCGCGGCCATCGCGTGGACGCCCGCATGTTCGCCGCCGCCGCCGCACGGGCCGGCTGCGCCGCCGTCGTGGCGCGCGGCCCCGCACCCCCGGACTGGCCGGCCGACACGCCGTGCGCCTGGGTGCGCGTGGGCGACGACCGCCGCGCCCTGAGCCGCCTGGCGGCGGCGCGCTGCGGCCACCCCAGCCGCGACCTGGGCATCACCGCCGTCACCGGAACGAACGGCAAGACCACCGTCACCTACCTGCTCGAGGCGATCCTGCGCGCGGCCGACATCCCGGCCGGGCGCATCGGCACCGTCGAGGTGAAGGTGGGCGAAAGACGCTACCCGCCGGCCCTCACCACGCCCGACCCCCTCACCCTGCACCGCTGGCTTCGGCGCATGCGACGCGCCGGCGTGCGTGAGGTGGCGATGGAGGCCTCCTCGCACGCGCTCGCGCAGCGCCGCATCGACGACGTGGCCGTGGACGTGGCGGTCCTCACGAACGTGCGCCGCGACCATCTCGACTACCACCGCAATCACCGCGCCTACCGCGACGCCAAGGGACGGCTGTTCACCCGCGTCCTGGCGCACGGCGGTCCGGGAGCGGTGGCCGTGCTGCCGGCCGGCGAGGCGGCCGCCGCCCTGTTCGCCGCTCGCACCGCCGCCGACGTCGTGTGGTATGGCCTGAGCGACGAGCTCGCCCCCTCGCCGCAAGGCGTCCTGGTGCGCGGCGAGGACCTCGCGCCGCGACGCTGGGGCACGCGCCTGCGCTTGTGCCTGCCCGAGCAGACGGCGGTCGTCGACCTGCCGCTGGGCGGTCGCTTCAACGTGAAGAACGCCCTCGCCGCGGCCGCCGCGGCCAGGGCTCGCGGCATCGCGCCGGAGGCCATCGCCTTCGGCCTCGAGGCGGCGTCCGGCGCTCCCGGCCGGGCCGAGGTGGTGCACGACGGCGAGTTCGCGGTGCTGCTCGACTTCGCCCACAATCCCGACGCCCTCACCGAGATCCTGGCCATGGCGCGCGCGACGGCGGGGCCCGGCGGACGCGTCCTGTGCGTGATGGGCGCGGAGGGCGACAAGGACCAAGGCAAGCGGCCGCTCATGGGGGAGGCGGCGGGGCGCGGCTCCGACATTCTCTTCGTCACCTCGGACAGCCCGCGCAGCGAGGAGCCCGAGCGCGTCGCGCACCAGGTCGCGTCCGGGGCGCGCCACACCGGAGCGGAGGTGCGGGTGGACCCGGACCGTCGGCGCGCCATCCGCGCCGCCATCCTGGCCGCGTGCCGCGGGGACGTGGTGGTGGTGGCGGGACGGGGGCCGGAGACGGTGCAGGTGGTGGGTGGGCGCCGCCTGCACTGGTCGGACCTGGGAGCCATCCGGGCGGCGCTCGCGCTGCGCGACACGCCGCCTGAGGCGGCGCCGGCGCACCGGCTCTCGGCGCTGCCCGCGGTCGTGCTCGCCCCGGTTGCGCTCAGCCCGCGCCTTGCGCCGCGCGGGTAACCGCGTCGTCCGCGCCCGTGCGAACCGCGATGCGGCACACAGGTAGGATTCGGGCGCAGCCCGGGGCGCCTGCGAGCACGCGCCTCGCGAGGACGGCGCTTGGCGGGCATGGCCAGCGGCCCGGGTGTCGGGAGCCGCTTTGCCACAGTCAGGTCTGCGGCCGGGAAAGGCACGAAGGATCCGGCGAGGGCCCGCCTGTAGAGCCTGCGTGCGGCGGCTCGGCATCCGGCTGGCCCGTTCGCTCGCGACCGTCGGCCCTTCCTTGCGACTCCTGGCGACGCCGTCCCCGGCGTCGCCCGAACCATGTTTACACCCGGGCACGGCAAGGCCTGCGAAGCGCGGTCGGCTGCACCTTCTGCGGGAACTGGAAGGGAGACGACGGCGCCACGGGGGGAAGACCGTTCCCGAAACCGTAGTCTTTTATCTCTACGGTCCGTTCTCGCTTCATTAGCGTCTGCCCCTCGAAGGGGTCCTACGTCGCCTCGACGAGCGT
>JAKASY010000219.1 GCA_021817625.1 Bacillota bacterium
CGTCATACACCACCGAACGGCCGAGCGCGACGGCCGGGAGCGGTGGGCGGCCGCCTGGGCTCCCGACCCGGCCACGGCGACTACGGCCGCCACCCCCAGAGCCCTGACGACTCCGCGCCACGTTGGCGAGACCATCGACTCACCCTCCAGCCATCCAGGCAACGGGGCCAGGAGCGATGCCACTTGCGGCCCTGGCCTAGTCGTGGCGGCGCGAAGCCAGAGCCGACGTCACGTAATAGTTCGCACACAGGCGTCGGGGTACGGCCGCTCGCGAACCGACCGGCGCCCACTCGTGCGGCTCTTGCGCCACCACGCGGATACCGCTGTGGCGCCGGTGCAGTGGTTTCCGTTATGCGTCTCGGCGGTCGGCTCGGCACAGGCTTCGCGGCCGGCCGAACCCGTTGGGCAAGCGCTGACAACGCGGCCCGGGCGCCGGTCCGCAGTCGCGCACGACGACGAGCTTGACGGAGCCGCTCCGAACCGACCAACCTGCGCGCTCCCGCGGTCCTGGCATGTATCCCAGGTCCTCCGCTCGCCAGAAGTCGCCTTCGTCCGCGGGCCGTCGTTGCCGCTGCCAACTTGCCCGAGCGCGGTGCCGACGCCAGGAGCGCACGAGCCGGGGGCGTAGCCTCGAACGGGGGGTGCTCCGCGTGGCCAGAACACGTCTCTTCCAGGGGTGGCGCGGCATCACCGCCGCGACGGGAGCGGCGCTTCTCACGGCGCTCCCTGTGGCGTCGGCCACCGGCACGGGGCGGGCACTGGCCGCTGGCGCGTCCTCGCTTCCGGTGACCGGGATGGCGCGCGCCCAGATGGCTCAAGCCCAAGTCGCCCAGTACTCAGCGGTCTTCTTCCTGAGCGCCGCGCAGGGCTGGGTCGGCGGCTCCGTCGGAGGTGAGGGGGTCGCCTGGATCACGGGGGACGGCGGGCGGACATGGAGCCAGGCGGTGATCGGCCCGGTTCAGCCGCTTGCCATGGATTTCGCCACCGCCACCGACGGCTTCGTCATTGGTCAGCCCATCGGCGATCACTGCCCGTCGAGCGGCTGCCCGAACGTCGTGTTCCGCACGACGAACGGCGGACGTACGTGGGGGGCTGTCTGGTCGGAGCCTCGCGCGGACAGCGCCCATCTCTTCCTCACCGCGATCGACTTCACCAGCCCGAACGCCGGATACGCCCTCGGCTATACGGACAGCTGCCGGGGCGGCCTCTCCTGCAACACGCACGTGTACCGCACGCTGAACGGCGGACAGACATGGCGGCCGCTGGACCTGAGCGGCCTCGTGCCAACCTCTATCCAATTCCTCGACGCGCGCCACGGCTACGTTGGCGGCTTCGCGTGCGCCGACCCCGGCTGTCGGGCCGCCGTCCTCACGACCACGGACGCGGGCGAGCGCTGGAGCGCCCGAGACTTGCCGCTTCCGCCCTACCCGATCAGCGTGGCCACGGTGGACGTCGACTTTGCCGATCCCGGGCATGGCTGGGTGCTTGCTACGCCGCCAGAGGGCGTGACGATGGGTGGCGGCTTCGGGCCCCTCCTGCGAACCGACGATGCTGGGCGGACGTGGCGTGAGCAGCAAGCCTCGTTTGCCTGGGGTGACGCGAGTCCCAGAGCCTGGGCGGGCTTCCCGAGCGGCCTCGACTTCGCCTCCCGCCGCGTCGGCTGGCTGGCCGTCGGCGCCGGCGCGGGCGGTGGCATGGGCGGTGTGGACGTCACGACCAATGGCGGTCGTGCCTGGACGCGCATCGGCGGTCGCGCGCTATGGTCCATCACGCAGGTCGCCGCGGCGGGAGCGAATCAGGCCTGGGCGGTGGGCGGCCCCAAGCTCGGTGGCCCGTCGTTCGTTATGCACCTGTGGTCCGACGGGCGGGCGAGGCAGGTTCTGCCGGCACTCGCGCCCGACGCTGCCGTCGCCCTCGTCGGGCCTGACCATGCCATCGGCCTGGGCCTCCCGTCCGCGCCCGGTGCGGTCATGTTGCGCCAAGGCGGACAGACCCAATGGCAGCTCGCCGCCAAGCTGACGGGCGCCCTTCTGCCAACGAGCCTTGGCGCCAAGCGCCTCCCGTCTGGTGCCGTCGTGGCCTGGGCGGCCGCGGAGGTCTACGGGTCCACGGCCTGGGCGATCTGGCAGAGCTCGAATGGCGGCCGCACCTGGCGCCAGGTGAATGTGGCGCGCCACGCGTGGATGGGCGTGCGCTTCTTCAACGCGAGGGACGGCGTGAGCGTCGAGAGCGGAAGCTTCGCCGGGACCTCGGCAGCCGCCCTGGCCACCACGCACGACGGCGGCCATGCCTGGCGAGCGGGGCCGAGCGTGCCGGTGGGCAGCGAGCTTATGGCCGCCTCCTTCGCATCGCCGGCCGTCGGATACGTGGTGACGTTTGACCAAGGTGAGTCCGTCTTCTCGGTATGGCGAACGACCGACGGTGGCCGGCGCTGGCGGACGCTTGGCACCCTGCCGTTCGGCGGCGGTGGCCCAGTCCTGCTCGACGCCACGGGTGGAGGCGCCACGTGGCTTCTCGTGAACAGCGATCTCTATCGGAGCACAGACGCGGGCTTGTCGTGGACCCGCACGTCCCTGGGCCCCGTAGGGATACGGGCGATGGCGTTCCTCGGTCCTGACCGGGGCGTGCTCCTCCTGGCTGGCGGCGGCCTCCTGAGGACCGTTGACGGCGGGCGCGTCTGGTCGCGAGAGCCGTAGCCGACATAAAGCCAGCGCTGGGCACCGCATGGCGGGACCGGCGTGGCGGTGGCACGAAGCGGCGTACGCGCCGACGAGCGGGGCTGGCCTGCGCCCTCGGCCCGCTGTTGGTCCTGCGGCTGACGGTGACCGCATTCACTCGGCGCCAGCGCCTCCCCGTCGAGGCGGCCACTATGTCGCGTGGGTCGCGCCGGACGCCGTGCACGCCGCCATCGTGGACTTCATGGCGTCCGCTTGAACCGGCCCGCCGAAGAGTCCGCGCCGTGGGACCCTGCGTGCGTCTCGTGGCTGTCGCGTGCGCGTCAACGCCGAAGGGCAGCGGGCGCCTGGGCGGTCAGCGAGCCGGCCTTGCGCCCTCGGCCACCGCCTCCGCCCATGTGTACACGAGCGGCCCGGCAGCCGGCGCCGAAAGGGTCGCGCCGTGCGTCGCCGCGCCAATCGCCAGACGCACGGCCGACTGTGCGAAGGTTCCGACGTACACCGCAAGCGGGTCGAACATGCCGGCGAGCCCGTCATGGTGCTGCAGGATGACGTCCTCGGCGCTGGGGCAGGCCGCGGGGTCCGCGCGCGAACACGACGGCAGCGTCTGCAGTAGCCTGTTGTAAAGCCACTGGAACACCGCGCGGGCCGGGTCCCACACGCCGGACTCCGCGATGTCGAGCGCTCCCGCCGGCAGGCGCGGGCCGCGGCCCTCGACCAGCGCCTGAAGGTAGCTGCCAGAAGGGGCGGAGAGGCCGAAGTACAGGACCAGGCCTCGCGTGGTGCGCTCGAGGTCGACCAGGACGAACACCTGCTCCGCCGAGCTTAGGCGGTAGAAGTCACGCGGCAGCCGGAAGGGGGGCAGCGACTGCGTGCGGTGGAGAAAGAGAATGAGGGAGATCCACTGGGATTCCGGCGTCACGGTGACGGTCTTCGCCCTCGCCAACAACAGGACGGTGCCGCTGGGCCGCGTCAGACGAAGGGGCTCTGTTGGGACCGGAGGCGTCGCCACGTCCATGTACACATAGGCCATCGCCGTCAGATACATGGGGTTCTTCCGGCGGCCGGGGACGATCATGAGAAGCTCGGGGCGGGTGACGGACACCGAGGCCCGGCAGGTCAGAGCGACCCGCCCTTGCATCCGCTCGCCTCGGCCGAGAGGCCCGTGCTGCCGCCCCAGCCCACGCCTCCGATGCTCTCGTACTCCTTGCGCGTCAGGACGACCGCGAAGTTCGCCTTGGCGGAAGGCGTGTAGCAGACGGGGGTGGCTGCGCGGTCGAGCGGCGAGCGCAGGCACGTGGCGCCGACGATGGCCCGAAACGGGCTTCCCGCGAGGACGTTCGCCCCGGCGGCCGGCCGGGCCGAAGCCGCGTCTCCGGACGCCGCGAGCGACACTGCCAGACCCAGCGACGCGAGCACCGCGCCGGCGGCTCGCCAGTGAGTCCAACGCACCGCGCTACCCCGCCCCCTTCCGTCCCTCCCATCATGCAGCAATCGCTCCAGGGTTTGTCTGTTCCGGCCGCGCACTGTCGGGCACGGGGCCACGAAAACTGCGGCAGCCGGCTTGTCCTACGGCGCTGTCACAGGTCACCCAACGCCCCGTGATGCCAGCGCCGACCGCGTGCCCGCCGCCACCAGATGCTCTGCACCGTCGGCGCCAGAAAGGTGCCGGACAGGTCGATCACCGACACCGTGCCGGCCGGCGAGATCACGGCGACCTCATCGGCGGACGGCTTCGGTGGGGGGGCCCAGGCCTTCCAGCGCATGACCCCCGACAGCAGAATGAGCACCTTGCTGCCGCCCGCCAGATCCTCGGCTGCCTGGTCATACCCGGACGTGAGCACCCTACCCCCGGTGTCCATGGGCGCTATAGGCACGGCCGGTCCGGCGAACCACCGCGAGGTCCCATCGGGCAGGCTGTAGGCGCGGGCCACACGGCCGCCGTGCCCACCCTGCGTGACAAGCACCAGCGCCAGGTGACGGCCGGCGCCGCCCGGCGGCAGGGCTGCGATCACCACGGCGGCGTGGGGCAGGTACACCGCCCGCCACGGCGCGCCGGGCGCCGGGTTCCACAGCAGGTACGGAGCGTCGCCGCGCTGGGAGAGCGCTATCCACGCGCCCCTTCCGTCGGCGACGATGCCAGTCGGGTAGCTGCCGACGGGCAGTGCCAGGGCGGCTGGAGCGTCCGTGGCCGTGGTGCCGACCAGGCGCCAGGTGCGACCGCCGTCGTCGCTATGCCAGGCGGCCTTCATCATCATCCCGGCCGCGGGCGTCGACGTGGCCAGCAGCCAGACCGAGTGCCCGGCCGGCCCGAGTGCGAGATAGAG
>JAKASY010000220.1 GCA_021817625.1 Bacillota bacterium
CGCGCGTGAGGCGCCCGCCGGTGCCGTGCGCGGCCTCGATCACGTCGCCGATGGCGGGCCGGCGGGAAAGCGGGACGCGCGCGCCGCCGCCGCTCACGCGCCCACCTCCCGGCGCGGCCCGCGCTCGGGCACGCCGCGGTAGCGGTGGTAGGCGGCGCAGGTGCCCTCGGACGACACCATGCACGCCCCGAGCGGCCGCTCCGGCGTGCACGCCGTGCCGAACGAGGGGCACTCGAACGGCTTCGCCGTGCCCTTCACGATGCGCGCGCAGATGCACGCCGCGGGCTCGCGGCTCGGCACCTGGGGCAGGAGCGCCCGAAACTTGACGGCGGCGTCGTAGGCCGCGAACTCCGGCCGGATCGTGAGGCCGCTTTGCGGGATCACCCCAAGGCCGCGCCACTCCTGGTCGGCCAGGGTGAACACGCGCTCGACCAGGGCGCGGGCGCGCGCGTTGCCCGCGGCGCGCACGGCGCGCGTGTACTGCACCTCGACCTCGCACCGGCCCTCGGCCCGCTGGCGCAGGAGCATGTAGACCGCCTGCAGGATGTCGTTCTGCTCGAAGCCAGAGATCACCACGGGCCGGCCGTACTCGCGCGACGCGAACGTGTAGTCGCCCTTGCCGACGATCGTGCTCACGTGGCCGGGGCCGATGAAGGCGTCGACGCGCGTCTCGGGGTCGTCGAGCAGGGTGCGGATGACGGGCGGCACGAGCACGTGGTTGGCCAGGACGGAGAAGTTCCCGAGCCCCAGGCGCCGCGCCTCGAGGATGCTGTAGCCGTTCGCGGGCGTGGTGGTCTCGAAGCCCACCGCGAAGAACACGACCTCTGCGTCGGGGTGGGCTCTCGCCAGGCGCACCGCATCCAGGCTGGAGTAGACGATCTTCACGCGCGCCCCCTTGGCGGCCTCGCGCCGAAGGCTCGTGCCGCGCCCCGGCACGCGCAGCATGTCGCCGTACGTGGCGATGATCGTGCCGGGCCGGCGCGCGAGCGCGATCGCCTGGTCGACGCGCAGCCTGGGCGTCACGCACACCGGGCAGCCGGGGCCGTGCACGAACTCGACCGCCGGCGCGAGCACCTGGTCGAGCCCGGTCCGGAAGATGACGTGCGTGTGGCTGCCGCAGATCTCCATGACGCGCAGGGGCTCCGCCCCGGCGAGGCGCCGGATGCCGGAGAGGAGGCGCGCGGCCGCGGCGGGGTCGCGGTACTCGTCGACGAAGCGCACCCTAGGAGCCCTCCCGGCGCAGCTCGTCCTGGAAGAGGGTCTCGAGGAAGCGCAGGGTCTCGCGCGCCTCGTCCTCGTCCACCGTCTCGAGCGCAAAGCCCACGTGCACCAGAACGTAGCTGCCCACCTTGACGCCCTCCACCAGGTCGAGGCACACCTCGCGCCGCACGCCGGCGATGTCCACGGTGGCCATCGTGCCGTTGATCTCCCGCACCTGCCCGGGAACGGCCAGGCACATGTCCCTCACCCCCTCGCTGGTCCTTGGGCTAGACGAAGCGCACGTCGAGAAAGTGGGTCGAGCACGAGACGCACGGGTCGTAGGCGCGCACCAGCATCTCGAGCCAGAGGCGCACCTCGTCCTCGCCGCGCTCCAGGATGCGGGGCACGAGCGCCTCCATGTCGGCCTGGATGTTGGCGTGGTTCTGCCCGGTGGGGACCGTGAGGTTCGCGCGCACGCAGCGGCCCTCGCCGTCGAGGGCGTAGCGCTGGAAGAGCGCGCCGCGCGGCGCCTCCACCGCGCCCACGCCCTCGCCGGCGCGCGTGGGCGCCGCCGCCTCCTCCCGCGCGAGGCCCCGTTCGAGCAGGGCGTCCAGGCCGTCGATCGACTCTTCGACGACGTGCACGCACTCCACCAGCTGCACGAGGGTGTTGTAGTAGGGGTTATGGCGGTGGCGGTCGACGCCGAGGGCCTCGGCCGCGCGCCGCGCCCTCGGCCGCAGGCGGGCGCCACTCAGGTGGTAGCGGGCCAGGGCGCCCACCGTGTAGCTCTCCCGGTGCCAGCGCGCCCACTTGGCCGTCGACCGCGCGGGCGTCCACTCGTTCGCCACGCGTTCGAAGCGCTCGGGCGCGACGCGCTCCTGCGTGTCCGTGCTGGCGATGAGGCCGTCGTAGAGGGCGTAGCCGTCGTCGTCGACGAGCGCCACGTACTCCGTCTCGCGCTCGAAGTCGGGAAGGTGCGGCGCGAGCTCGGCGAGCACCGCGCCGAGGTCGTCGAGACGCGGCCGGGCGGCGACGAGCGCGGCGTGCACCGACCTGAGGTCGTCCAGGGCGGGAAGGAAGGTCATGCGCCCGGGCTGGATGCCGAGCGGGTGCGTGGTGCGGCCGACCAGGGTCTCGGCCCAGCGGTTCGCCATGGCGTGCAGCGCGACCACGTTCTCGACGACCGCCATGTGGCTCTTGATGAGCGGCAGGACGGAGGGCGCCCCCAGGAGGTCGGGCGCGGCCAGGTAGCCGATGTGCAGGACGTGGCTCGACACCAGCTCCGCCGCGTGGGCGAGGCGTCTCAGGGCCAGGGCCTGTGCCGAGGGCTCGATGCCGAGGGCCGCCTCCAGCCCCTTGACGCAGGCCATGGAGTGGCTGACGGAGCAGATGCCGCAGATGCGGCTGACGATCGTCTGCAGGTCCTGCCAGGGCCGGCCCACCACCATGGCCTCGAAGAAGCGTGGCGCCTCCGGCACCTGCCACGAGATATCGAGCAGCTGCCCGTCCCGGGCATCCACGACGATGTCGCCGTGGCCCTCGACGCGGGTCACGTGGTGCACATCGATGCGGCGGGTCGGCACGGGCCTCACTCTCCTGCCCTGGGGGTGTGAAGGCCGAACAGGGCCATCCGGCGCTCGAGCTCCTCCGGCGCGTGGCCGAAGCGGCGAACGACCGCCAGCGCGGCCGGAAGGTTCATGTCGTCCGCCGGGCCGCGGCAGCCGAAGCACCACATGCCGTGGCTGGGGCAGCGGGCGCCGCAGCCGGCGCGCGTGATCGGCCCCAGGCACACCTCGCCCAGCTCGTAGCGGCAGACGTTCTGGGCGCGCTTGCACTCCACGCACACCGGATGGCTCGGGATGGGCGGAGTGGCGCCCAGGAGAAGGGCCTTCAGGGCGCGGACGAACTCCCGCCCGTCGATCGGGCAGCCCGGGAGCTCGTGGTCGACGCGCACCACGTCACGCAGGGGGCGGACCGCCGCGCTCGCGAGGCGGGGCGAGGGCGCGGCTGGGCCGTACACGAGGCGCGTCGCCGCGTCCGCGCCGATGGCGTTCACCATCTGGTTCACGCCGCCCCCGACGGCACAGGCTCCCATCGCCACGAGCACGCTCGCGCGGGCGCGGATGTCCTGAAGGTGCGCCTCGTCGGCGGGTCGGCTGAGCGAGCCCTCCACGAAGGCGATGTCGTAGCGCTCCGCGCGGTCGGACGAGGCCTCGCGCCACTCGACGAGGTCGACGGTCGCGGCCAGGGACAGGAGCTCCGCCTCGAGGTTGAGGATCTGGAGCTGGCAGCCCTCGCAGCCCGTGAAGTCGAAGACCGCCACCCGCGGCCGCCCGCCGCTCACGCCAGCGCCTCCGGCAGGTCGCGGATCTGGGACCAGGAGAACACCGGGCCGTCCTGGCAGACGTACAGGCCGCCCACCTGGCAGTGGCCGCACTTGCCGACGGCGCACTTCATGCGGCGCTCGAGCGAGAGCCAGATCCGCTCGGCGGCCACGCCTCGCGCCTCGAGGTCCGTGATCACGTGGCGGTACATCACGGGCGGGCCGCAGATGAACACCGCGCTATGGCGGCCGAGCCCTGCCTCCGGCAGGAGGACCGTGACCGGACCCAGCGGGCCGGTCCACGCCCCGTCGGGGTGGTCGACGGTCTCGAGGAGGCGCACGCCGGGGGTGCGGGCGAGCGCGGCCATCTCGTCGGCGAACAGCCTGTCGGACGGCTGTCGCATGCCGTAGAGCAGGTGGAGGCGCCCGTAGTCCTGCCGCCGCGCGAGCACGTACTGGAGGACCGAGCGCAGGGGAGGGCAGCCCAGGCCGCCGGCGATGAGGACGATGTCCTGGTGCAGGGCCTGGCAGTCGACCGGGAAGGCGGTGCCCATGGGCCCGCGGATGCCCAACCGGTCGCCGGCGCGCAGGCGTGCCATCGCCTCGGTCACGCTGCCCGCGCGTCGCACGACGAGCTCGAAGGTGCCGCTGGCGTTCGGCGCCGAGCACACGGAGATCGGCGCCTCGCCGATGCCCGCGAGCGACACCTCGACGAACTGGCCGGGCGCGTGGCCTAGGGGGCGTCCCGAGTCCAGGGCCACCTCGTACAGGGTCTCGAGCGCCGTGAGCGGCCGAACGGACAGAAGGGTCGCCATCTCCGGCACGTAGAGCTCGCGCTCGGGCGCCGGCGGCGCGGGCGCGGGCGGTAGCGCCGCGGTGAGCGGCGCCCGCGCCGACGCCGCGTCGCCAAGCGCCGCCTCGGCGAGCGCCTCGGGGTGGCGGGCGGCGAGCAGGTTCCACATCTCCACGGGGCTCGCGATGCCCGCGAGGCAGGCGTCGATGCAGCGGCCGCAGCCGGTGCACGCCACGTAGCCGAGGCGCTCCGGCAGGTACGCGCCCTTGCGCATGAAGCGATGGCGGTAGCGCTCGGTGCGGTGGCGGAAGTTGTGGCCGCCCGCAACCTGGGCGAAGCCGCTCAGGAGGCAGCCGTCGCACAGCCGCCGGCGCGTGCCGCTCTCGAGGTCCCAGCCCGGCTCGTCGACCATGTCGAAGCAGAAGCACGTGCCGCAGACGAGGTTGCAGGACCCGCACGACAGGCACTGGTCCGCGCGCTCGCGCCAGAGCGGGTCGTCCCAGCTCGCCTCGAGCAGGGCCGGCAGCTGGTCGAGGCGCACGTCCAGGCGGTGGCGGCGCAGTCGGCGCCGGTTCTCCGCCTGGAGCTCGGCGCGAGCGGCAAGGTCCTCCGGCCGTGCGGGCGCCGCCTCCGGCGAGGCCAGCGCAAGCAGGGCCTCGCCCCGCGCGGTGGCCGCCTCCG
>JAKASY010000221.1 GCA_021817625.1 Bacillota bacterium
GATCTCTGTCGAACGGTGTGCTCGTCGCGGTGCCTATGCCTCACGACCGCGTGGCCGTGCGAAGCTTCGCCACGGGCAAGCCGGCGGGCAGCTTTGCCATTCCACGGGGTGCGCGTCTGCAGTTCGCGAGCCGGGAGGCGATTGCGGCCAGCCAGGTCCAGTCCTGCTCGCACGGGGCTGTGTCCTGGTGCAAGGTGACGACGGACCTCTACACGTGGACGGGCTCATCCATCGGTGCTCTGCCGGCCGGCGCAGATCTTCCTCCCTTCCTCGCCTCCGGGCGCCGGCTCTACGCCCAGAACGGCCCGCTGTGGGTTGTCTATCGCATGGGATAGGGGGCTACGCCTCGGGCCGCGCTGGCGCGTCACGCTCCAGAAACTCGAGCCGGTTGCCGAAGGGATCGTCCGCGTAGAAGCGGCTTGCGCCCTCCAGGGGCTCCTCGTCGCGGGTCAGCACGCCGGCCGCCATGAGGCGCGCGCGGAGCTCCGCCAGGCCGCGCACCCGGAAGGCGGGATGGGCCTTGGTGGCCGCGGCGAACCCATCGGTCACGCCGACGTGCAGCTGGCGCCCGTCTGCGAGCGCGAACCACGCGCCGCCGCGCCGCGCGAGGGTTGGCGGCTTGGGAATCTCCTCGAGCCCGAGGAGCGCCCCGTAGAAGCGGCGCGCCTCCTGTTCGCTTGCCGGCGGCGCGGCGACCTGGACGTGGTCGAGCCCGCTCACCATTGCGTTCACCTCTCCCTCAGATGCATGGAGGCCCGAAGGGCACCACCCGGGACGGCAGCCGCCGGCCGGACGGTGTGACGTCAGGGCGTCAGGCGCCGCAGGTCGCGTGGGAATAGCGTGGTCTCCCGCACGTTCTTTGCGCCTACGAGACGTGCCACGAAGCGCTCGAGGCCCAGCGCGAAGCCGCCGTGCGGCGGCATGCCGGCGCGGAAGCACTCGAGATAGCCCTCGTACGGCTCGAGCGGCTGGCCGCGCGCCTCGAGGGCCGCCACATAGTCCTCGTAGCGGTGGAGGCGCTGCCCGCCGGTCACGAGCTCGAGGCCCCGGAAGAGGAGGTCGAAGCTGTTCGAGTGCTGGGGCCGCCCGGGCTCGGGGTGCGTGTAGAACGGCCGCTTTTCCATCGGGTAGCCCGTGACGAAGAGGAAGTCGGAGCCGTGCTCGCGCAGCGCCCAGGCGCCGAGGACGCGCTCGTGCTCCGGCGCGAGGTCGGGCTCCCCAGCAAGCGACTCGCCCGTCACGCCCTCGATGAGCGGCTGGGCGTCGGCGAAGTGGACGCGGGGTATCGGCCGCCGCAGCGTGGGCACTTCGACGCCTAGGCGCGCGATCGCCGCTGCGGCGCGGTCCAGCACGGCCTCGAGCATTCCCTCCACCACCACCTCGAGCACGGCCATGACGGTGGTGTGGTCCTTGACGAACGCCATCTCCGCGTCGAGCGAGAGGTACTGGCTCAGATGGCGCGCCGTGTCGTGCGGCTCGGCACGGAACACGGGCGCCGTCTCGTACACGCGTTCGAGCACGCCCGCCATGATCTGCTTGTAGAACTGCGGGCTCTGCGCGAGGAACGCCGGCCGTCCGAAGTAGTCGAGGGGGAAGACGTTCGCGCCGGTCTCCGTGGCCGACGCCACGATCTTGGGCGTGGCGATCTCCCGGAAGCCCTGCGCGTCGAGGCTCGCGCGAAAGCCGTGCAGGGCCGCCGCGGCGATCTCGAACGTGGCGCGCCGCTCCGGGTGGCGAAGGGCGATGGCCGCGTGGTCGAGCTGGTAGGGAAGGGGCTCTTTCAGGTGCGGCCGACCGAGCTCGACCGGGCGCGGCGCGGCGGGCACCGACAGGATCTCGAACTTCGGCGCGGCGAGCTCGACGCCGCCGGGCGCCTTGTCGCTGGCGACCACGCTGGCCTCGACGCGAAGCGCGCTCTCCGGCGCCAGATCGCCTGGCACAGTGGCGTGGTCGTCCTCGCCGATGACCAGCTGTGCCACGCCGTAGCCATCCCGCAAGACGAGGAATGTGATCTTTCCGAGCTTGCGTTTCTGATGCAGCCAAGCGCACAGGACGACCCGCTGGCCGACGTGCGCGCCAAGTTCGGTTAGGCGAATCCGTTCCAAGCTCTCCCCCCTCACGTCCTTGGCCTTGGACGTGCGGGCGGGAGGCTGCCCCGCTGTGCCACCGCACTTCGCCGCCCTCACGGGCGGCCTCGGGCTCGCTCACGGGAGCTATCCGGCGTGGGCTAGGGCGGCTGCCGTTCACCCGCGCGGCTCGGGAGCGTCTTCGCGGGCGGGCAGGTCGGCCTCTCACCCCGTCGGCCGCTCTCTTGGCCATGCCTCGATCCGCTACTGGTCTCCGTCAGCGCCGTTGTGGCCAGAGTAGCAGGCACCAAGCGGCCCGACAACTGGCGGCTCAGGACGCGAGGCGCGCACGCGCGAACGCGCACCGTCTCGCTGCGGCTTTCGACCAGCGACGTCGGGGGCGTGTGGCCGGCGGTGTCAGAAGCCGGGTCCCCCGCCCTCGACGACATCGCCAGGGGGCGCCGAAGCCTGCGCGCGCTCACGGGGAGCGTCGGGGTTCGGGGCCGCATTGTCGGGATAGTATGGCTGTGCCACGATGGTTGGGACGACCAGCGATAGCGGGGGGCGAGGGCTTGGAGCTTAAGAGGGACTGGGTCACCTACACGTCGGACGGTGCGCCGGTACAGGCGTACGTCGTGCGACCGGCGGCGGCCGACGGACCGCTGCCAGGTATCGTGGTCATTCAGGAGGTATGGGGCGTCGACGCCCATATCCAGGACATGGCGGAGCGCTTCGCCACCGCCGGATACGTGGCGATGGCGCCGGACCTGTACTCCCACGGCGGGCGCCCGCCCTCGCTGGAGGAAGGTCCGATCATCGCCGTGCGCACGTTCCTCGACACCCTGCCGCCGGGCGCGTGGGGCAACCCGGCGCTTCGCGACGAGGCCATTGCCAAGCTCCCGCCTGACGAGGGACAGCGGATCCGAGAGACGCTGGGCAACATCTTCAGCCCGAACCGGCCCATGGCCCAGTACGTGTCGGACCTGCGCGCCGCCGCCGACTACCTTCGCGCCCACGGCTCGGGCGGACGGTCGGTGGGGTCGGTCGGCTACTGTCTTGGCGGCGCCCTGTCGGTGCGCCTCGCGGCCGCTGACCCGGAGCTCAAGGCGGCTGTCATCTACTACGGCGACGCACCCGGCGGGGAGGAGCAGAAGGCGATCCGCTGCCCGGTGCTGGGGCTGTATGGCGGCGAGGACCACCGCATCAGCGACAGTGTTCCGGCCTTCGCCGAGAGCATGAAGGGGCTCGGCAAGGAATTTCAGTACAAGATCTACGACGGCGCGCCCCACGCCTTCTTCAACGACGTGCGCCGGTCGTACCATGTGGAGGCGGTGCGCGACGCGTGGGCGCGCACCCTGTCGTTCTTCGCGCAGCATTTGGCCTGAGAGGCGGAGCGAGGCGCGGGGGCGGCCGTAGGTCGCCCCCGCTCCGTGCGCAACCGCGGCATGGAGGGCGGGCACGATGTCGAGCCGTGTGCACGTGTGGGGATACCCTTGGGACGTCGCCGCGTGGGGCGCTGACCGCACGGCGGACATGCTCGCCGGTCTCGGCGTCGACGCGCTGAGCCTGGCCGTTGTGTACCATGAGGCGCAGATCCTGTCGCTCGCGGGCGAAGAGCCGCGCATCGTCCGGCCGCTGGCGGGCGTGCCCATCTGGCGGGCGAAGGCGGAGGACCTGCCGGAGGCGATGCGCGGCAGGGCGGTGCGCCCATGGCTGGAGGCGCTGCGCACGGCCCTGGCAACGCGTGGCGTGGCGCTAAGGGCATGGTGCGTCGTGTTCCATGACGCGCCGTTGCCTGCGATCGAGAACGCCTTCGGTCAGCGCCTGAGGCACGCGCCGTGCCCGATCGCGGGTGCGCAGTCGCTCACGTCGCTCGCGTCGGAGCTCGCGTCGCTCGGCGTGTTCGACGCGATGGAGCTGGAGTCGGCCGGGAACGTTGCCGCGTTTCACGGCGGCCACCACGACATCTCCGGCATTGCGGTGACGCCGTTCTGGCAGGTGGTGCTCGGCCTGTGCCTGTGCCCGGCGTGCCGACGCGCCGCGGAGCGGGCGAACGTCGACCCGGAGGCGGTGCGCGCGGCGCTTCGGCGCGCCGGTGCCCGCGCCCTCGGAGATGCGGATGGGGCCGGCGGCGAAGCGCTGGACGACCTCCTCGCGGTCGAACCCGAGGTTGGCCGATACGCACGGGCGCGGGCGGACGCGGTCGTGGCGAACGTGGCGCGTGCCCAGGCGGCCTTCGGCGGCCGGACGGCGCTGATGGGCTCTGGCAGCGTTGCGGCCGATCGGCTGGCACTGCTCGCGGCGGTGGCGCCCGAGGCGCCGGAAAACGGCGAGATCGAGCTTCTCTCGCTGGCGTATGGCGACCCCGCCGCCGGTGCGGCTGACGTGGCGCGCTATCGCGCGCTTGGCTGGGCCGCCGAGCGGCACGTGGTCGGGCAGACGCTCGTGGCGGCGGCGGGCGGCGAGCGGCGGGCGGCCGAGGAGAGGCTCGAGGCTGCGCTTTTGGCTGGCGCGCGGCGCTTCAGCTTTTATAATATCGGCATCTTGCCGCCGACGCGCCGTGCGTGGATCAGGGCGTTCTCCGAGCGTATCGGCGCGGCCGTCGCGAGTGGCTAGCGGACGAGCGCGCGACGGCGCAAACACGCGCGCGGCGGCGCATGCCCGAGAGGCGTGCGAGCGGCACGCGGCCAAGCGCGACGGCCGCGGATGCGTTCGACTTGAGGCGCCAAGGAGCGCGTGCTATTATGCTCGAGCACGGTTGCTTCGGCGACCCAAGGCCCGACACGAACGGTCGGCCGCACTCGCGAGCGCGAGTGCGTGACCGCCTTGACCTTTGAAAACCGAGCAGCGAACACTTTGCGGGTCCGTGGCTTGGGCCATGGGAGCTCGATTCTGTCATTGCCATACGACGCGATCGCCCGAGCTCTTTT
>JAKASY010000222.1 GCA_021817625.1 Bacillota bacterium
GCAGCCGGGTGGTTTCCTGCCTTCCTTAGGCTTCGGACACCTGAGGCTGGCAGACCTCGCGGCCCCAGCCCTCTTTGCGCCGCTGGACCGGTGTGGGCAATGGCGCCGGGTGGCCTGCACCGCGCGTTCGAGCCGCGCAAACGCCGCCGCGAGAGGCGGCGGCGGGCGGCCGTTCCGGCGCGAGAAGACCGAGCGGTACGGCTATGCGTGGGCTCTGCGCGCCAGGGTGGACCACCCCAGCAGGTCGTACAGCGGTCAGTAGCCGGTGATGCCGGCAATGAGCTGGGCGCCCCCGACCGCCGCGAGAGCCGCCACGAGCCAGACCTGCCATGCGGCCAGGCCTGGATACACGGCCATCGCCGTGCCCAAGACCAGCCGCACCGCGCGGTCGGCCGTGCCAACGTTCCTCCGGAGCGAGAGAAGAGCCATGTCGCCACCCCCAGGCGTTTGGTGTCGCGCCCGTAGTGTGGGGGTGGGAGGTGGGCTCTCTATGCGCGCCAGGGCGGCCTTGCCGGGCTCGCGGTCCGACCGTCGCGCGACGCCCGGCGCCCGAGGCGATCCGGGCTGGGCCGATGGCTCTCAGCCCTCCACGTCCACCGTCAGCGGGAAGATGCCGTTGGGCTGGATGACCTTGCCGCCGACGCACGCGCCCGCCGCGTCCACGTCGAACTGGACCGCAAACCCCGGGAGGTCCTTGAGCGCGAACCGGTGCTGTCCCTGCGCCAGGAGCTGGCGGGCGGGCTGGCTCTCGATCACGGCCGCGAGGCCGTCGCCCGTGAGCTCGACCCGCACCTTCTGGATGCCGGCGATGAGGTATCTGCCCACGTAGCGCTGGAGGCTCTCGCTCGAAAGGTCGACGCTCGCCGCCTTCTTGCGGAAGACGATGGGCGCGGCCAGCGGCTCGAGCTGGATCTCCAGGCCGTCGATCGTGCCGTCGAGGGCCGTGTGGAAGTGGATGCGCCAGGTCATCGGCAGCGTCTCGAGCTCGGCCCGGGCCACGAACACGTCGTAGTGGTAGTGCTCGAGCGGTATCGCGCCCGTGAGGGCGTGGTAGCGCGCCTGGAGCCCCTCGGGCGTGCGCGTCACGCCGAGCGTGCCGTACGCGGGGTGCTCGTACTCGCCGGCGTACGCGTTGAGCGCGTGGCTGGGCGTCGTCCCCGACACCCGCTCGGCGCTGTAGTCACCACCCTGCTTCGCGACGCCGAGCATCTTCTGCCTCTCCGCGTCGAGGTAGGCGGGCCAGTCACGCTGCGGCAGGCCGGAAAGGCGGTCGACGACCGTGTAGGCCACCGCGGCGGGGAGGACGCTGATCGACTGGTTGCACAGCACCGCCACGCCAAGGCGCCTCTCCGGCACCAGCATGACCATCGCGGTGAAGCCGTCGATGTTGCCTCCGTGGTGCACGACGTTCACGCCCTGGTACACTTCCGTGAACCACCCGAGGCCGTAGGCCGGCGCGCGCCGCCGCTCGTCCTTGCCGGTGTCCGGCAGCACGATCTGCGGCAGGTGCATGGCCTCCAGGCTTGTGCCGCTGATCACGCGCGCGCCGTCCACCTCGCCGTCGCCAAGGTGAAGGCGCAGCCACTGTGCCATGTCCTGTGCGCACGAGTTGATGGAGCCAGCCGGGCCGATGGCGTCGATGTCGGCGAACGGGACCTCGACGTTCTCGCCGTCCTTCAAGTCGTAGGGCTTGGCGTGGTTGGGGTCCTCCTTCGAGGCGTGAACCGAGAAGTTCGTCCGCCGCATGCCCAGGGGTGCGAGGATCCGCTCTGCCGTGAACGCCTCCCAGGTCTTGCCTGACACGCGCTCGACCAGGTATCCGAGCGTGGTGAACATGAGGTTCTGGTACTGAAAGGTCGTGCGCAGCGGGCGGTTCGCCTCCAGGTAGCGCACGCGCCGTACGAGCTCCGCCCGGTCCACGGCCGACTTGTACCACGAGGTATCGTGGCGAGGCAGGCCCACCCGGTGCGAGCCCATGTCCCGCGCCGTCACCTCGGCGCTCGTGACCGGGTCCTGAAGGGCGAAGTCGGGCATGTATCGCCGGACCGGCGCGTCCCAGTCGATCTTCCCCCGGTCCGCCAGGATCGCCACGGACATTGTGGTGAAGGCCTTGGTCGAGGAGCCGATGGCGAACAGCGTCTCCTCGTCCACGGGCACCGTCGATGCCGCGTCGCGCAGGCCGAAGCCATCGCACAGGAGGACCTTGTCGTCCTGGACGACGGCGACGGCGGCACCCACCACGTTCAGGGTGGTAAGCGCCTGCCGGACCGCATCCCGCAGGGCCTCCACGTCGGCCTCGACCGAGATCGCCATGCTATCCCATCCCTTCTGGCTTTGCGTGGTTCGTGCGCCTTGCGCGCAGGGCCCTGGTCCTCGCGCACCACTCTATCGCGCGGGCGGCCCACTGTCTGTCCGTCGCGTGCCCGGCGCTCACTGGGACGGGGCGCCATGGAGGCGGCTGCACAGCCACCACGAGTATGCGGTGGCGAACAGGGTGGGGGCGAGCACGGCGGCGAGCAGCGCGGTCACCACGGCGCTTTGCGCAAACAGGGCAGAAAGCAGCGGCAGAAGCCAGAACACGACGAAGATGCGGCCGCCGAGCCGGTGGGCCCGACGCCACACCTCTCCTGCCCCGGCGGGGGCGCACCTCGCCGCGGCTCTCATCCGCCAGGCCGCAACGATCATCTTCCGCACGAGGGCGGCCCAACGTCGCGCCGCTCCTTCCCGAGCGGGGGGATCTGGCGCTAGAGGCGGTGATCTTCGTCGCCGCGGGCAGTTGGTGCGCCCTAGACTTCTGGCGCCGCCAGCACGAGCACTGCGCCGTGAGCGGCGCGGGGTGGCTCGGCCTAGGGGCGCTGACCGCGGTCGAGGCGGCTGTCGGCCGCAGCCTGATCGGCGGCTGGGAGCAGGTGGCGTTTGCCGGGCTTGTGGCCCTGGCGCTTGCGTTCGAGACCGCCTGGTATGCGTGGCGCGGCACCAACCGGCTGACGGCAGCGCGCGCTGCGTAGACGGGACCGGCGCACCGCAGGGCGCGGGCTGCAAGACCGTTCAAGACAAGACCGCATCGACCGCGTACGATCGACCCTGGAGGCAGGGGGGGCGGGGTCGGTGCGTGTTTGCCGTCTCCTAAAGGGTGCGGTCGAGGTCGCGGACGTGCGCTGCCCGGGGGACCCGGGCCGCTCGCGCGAGGAGGTCTGCACCAGCCTGCGGGTGGTGTTCGTGCGGCGCGGCGCCTTCGTGCGCGAGGTGCGCGGCGTGGCCGGCCTCGCGGACCCGGCCACGTTCTATCTCGAGCGCGACGGCGACGTGGAGCGCTTCGAGCACCCGTGCGGGCCCGACACCTGCACGACGCTTGCCGTCGAGCCCGGTCTGCTCGGCTCGCTGGCCGACCCCGACCGCCAGCGCGTGGTCGGGCCGTTCGCCTCGACGGCCCGCCTCGACGTCGCGCACCGCACGCTCGTCGTGGCCGCGCGGCAGGGGGCGCCGGCGGACGAGCTCGCCGAGCGCGCCCTGGCTCTCGCCGCCGTGGCCCTGGCGGAGGCCTTGGGGGAGGCGCCGACGCCGGCTGGCGGCCGTCGCGCCCGGCGGCTGGCCGGAGCGGCACGCGCCCCGCTGGCGGCGGACCTCGACATGGGGCTTGTGGACCTGGCGCGCACCGTCGGCGTATCGCCGTATGGCCTGAGCCGGACCTTCCGCGCGGCCATGGGCGTCACGCTCAGCCGCTACCGCCGCCGCCTGCGCGTGCGCCGGGCGCTCGACCTGCTGGAGGAGGGTGAGGCGAACTTGGCCTTCGTGGCGGTGCAAGCCGGCTTCGCTGACCAAGCGCATATGACGCGCGCGGTGCGCGAGGAATGTGGCCGGACCCCGGGGCGTCTGCGTCTGCTCCTTGGGCGTCCGGCCCTGTCCGGGGAGCCGACCGTGTCGTGAGGCGCGACATCTTCTGGTCGGCGGAGCCCTGCGACGGCTTCGAGCACCTCTCGGTCGCAGCCGACGGGAGCGGGGTCGTGCTGGACGGCCTCGTGGTGGCCGAGATGGCCGGTCGTCCGTTGCGGCTTGCCTACCGCATCGTCTGCGCTCCCGACTGGTGCGTGCGCTCGCTCGCCATCCGCCACCTCGACGGAGACGGGCGCCTCGCCCTGCAGAGCGACGGGCGGGGCAGCTGGCAGGCGGACGACGGCCACCCGGTCCCGGAGCTCGCGGGCGCCATCGACGTGGACATCCGGGCCACGCCGACCACGAACACCCTGCCCATCCGACGCCTCAGGCTCGCGCCGGGAGAGTCGGGCGAGATCCGGGTGGCGTACATCGACGTGCCCGACCTGGCCGCCCGGCCCGTGACCCAGCGCTACACGCGCCTCGAGGACGCCCGCGGCGGTGCCCGCTACCGCTACGAGAGTGCGACCTTCCGGACCGACCTCGAGGTGGACGACGAGGGATTCGTCATCGACTACCCAGGCTACTGGACGCGCCGCGGATCCACGCGGCCGCCGGCGGCCGAGGGCGCGCCGTGATCGCCGGCGCCGAGGCGCGAAAAGCGGTGGCTCCGCCGCCGCCACGGAAGGTAGGAAAGGAGCGCATGCTGTGAGCGCCGATCGCGAAGAGAGTGCCTGGACGAGCCGCGACCTCCTGCGTCACACCGTGGCGACGCTCGCCTACCGCGGCGGCAAGGCGCTGCGCGACGTGCCCGAGGGGTTCGGCGCGGTGCGCGCCGACCCGTCAGCACGCAGCGCGGGGGAGATCCTCGCGCACGTGGACGATCTCATGGACTGGGCGCTGTCCCTGGCGCGCGGCAGGGAGACCTGGCACAACTCCGTGCCGGCCGCGTTCGACGCCGACAGGGCCCGGTTCTTCGCCGCGCTCCGGGCGCTCGACGACTACCTCGCGAGCTCCGCGCCGCTCGGCACGCCGGCGGGCAAGATCTTCCAGGGCCCGATCGCGGACGCGCTCACGCGCGTCGGGCAGATCGCCCTCC
>JAKASY010000223.1 GCA_021817625.1 Bacillota bacterium
TCCGATCTCGACGAGCGTCGGACCTACCGGGTGCTGCCCGGGGATCCGCTCGAGACGAGCTTCGCCGCGGACGTCTACCGACGCGTGTTCGGGTCCGCCCCGCGTGACGAGGGTGGCTCGGCGGCTGACGACTGACCGCGCCGCGGCATGCGACGCCGCCGAGGACATGGTCCGCCCCGCCGCATGCCCGTCTCCGCCGGCCTTCCGGGTGCACCATGTACAGCGGCGGTACGGCGGCGCTACGATCTACGCGAAGGCGCGGTGGAGTTCGCGCGGCACCTCGACCCCTTCTCGGGTCCAATAACTCCTGGCGTTCCCGGGCGCCAGGAGTCGTTTGTCTGCCCGGCCTGACCGGTGGACGCGCGCCGAGGACGGCCGGAGGGAGGCACAAACGCGTGCGAAGGCTGAGCATCCTGTGGCCCGAGGGCCGACCGGTCCACGACCCGAAGCCCGAGCTGCCCGAGTACTTTCGGGACCTGAACCTGGACCAGGTCGTGGCGGGCGTGGCCGGCAAGGAACCGGGGCACGAATTCATCACCGGGATTCTGTGCCACCACGTGCGTGACGTGCGCATCGTGCGCTACCGCCAGGAGGTCTTCCGCGCTCTTGGGGACAGGCGGCTTCTCGCCGGCCTGCGCGAGTTCGCCCAGACGATGGGACGGGTCAAGCTCCACCTCGCGCAGCTGGACAAGATGCCGTTCCCGTTCCAGCGCGCAGGCTGGTTCCTTGACGCCGCCGCTCTCTACTGCGATAGCGTCAAGGCGCTGGCCGACAGCCTCGTGGGTTTGGACCTGGCGTCCCGTGCTCTCTTGGCGTTGCGCGAGTTCGTCACGCAGTACGTTTCCTCTGAGGCCTTCGCATCGCTCGTTCGGGACACCAACGGGAACAAGGCGGCGCTTGGGCAGGTCCGCTACTGCGTGCGCATTCGCGGAGCAAGCGTCGAGGTGACGCGCTACGAAGGACAGGCCGATTACAGTGAGCAGGTCCTCACGACGTTCGAGCGCTTCAAGCAGGGTGAAGCCAAGGATTATCAGGTCGTGTATCGCACGGGGCCCGGGATGGACCACATCGGCGGACAGATCTTGGAGCTCGTCGCACGACTGTTCGCGCACGAGTTCGACGCGCTGGCCCGCTTCTGCGAGGTACACGCGGCGTTCCTTGATGAGACCGTGAGCCGGTTCGACCAGGAGCTTCGCTTCTATCTCGCCTATCTCGCCTACGTCGAGCCTTTGCGCACTGCAGGACTGCATCTTTGCCTGCCGACGGTGAGCGCCACCTCTAAGGAGGTCCGCGCGACCGACACGTTCGATCTCGCGCTCGCGCACAAGCTCGCGTCCGAGCGCAGGCCGGTGGTGACGAACGACTTCGAGCTGGCCGGCGCCGAGCGCACGTTCATCGTCTCCGGGCCCAACCAGGGCGGCAAGACGACGTTCGCGCGGACCTTCGGCCAGCTCCATCACCTCGCCGGCGTCGGCTGTCCGCTCCCGGGCCGGGCCGCGACGCTCTTTCTCTTCGACCGCCTCTTCACGCACTTTGAGCAGGAGGAGGACCTCGAGACGCCGACCGGCAAGCTTGAGCGTGATCTCGCCCGCGTGCGCGACATCCTGAGGGCCGGCACGCCGGACAGTGTGCTCATCCTGAACGAGACCTTCACGTCGTCGACCATGCTCAAGGACGCGCGCTTCCTGAGCAGGAAGGTGTTGGAGAGGATGATGCGGCTCGGCCTGCTCAGCGTGTTCGTCACGTTCGTCGACGGTCTCGCCGACCTCGGCGACTCGATCGTCTCCATGGTGAGCACGATCGCGCCGGAGAACCCGGCGGAGCGCACGTTCAAGCTGGTGCGCGGGCCCGCTGGCGGTCTTGCGTATGCGTTGGCCGTGGCCGAAAAGCACAGCCTCACGTACGAGCGTCTGCGCCGAAGGCTTGCCGTATGAAGGTCCATCTGCTCTACGAGGAGCGGGACTTTGACTTCGCCGCCGATCTGCCTGGGCAGGCCAAGGACCTCATGCAGGACCTTGATCTCGCCACGCTGTTCGGGGCCATGGCAGGCGACGACTCGTACCTGTTCGACGTGGCAAGGAGGGTCGTTCTCGCCGGTCTGTCCGAGCCCGCGGAGGTTCTCTATCGACAAGCGGTGCTCGCCGACTGCATCGCCCAGCCCGACATGGTGCGCGATCTGTACGCGATCGTCGTGGCGATGGTTGAGGACAAGACCAACCGCTGGTGGCACGTCTCGAAGAATCCTTCGTTGATCCTGTCGGACGCCGTCAAGTACCTGGAGGTGGCCGTCGCCCGCCTGAGGGAACTGCGCAGCGTCGCCGACGAGCGCGCCGGGAGCGTTCGCTCGGCTGGATTCCAGGCGCTCTTCCACAGCCTCCGGACGGAGCTCGACGACGAGTACTTCCGGGTGGTGAACCGGCACCTGCGCCACCTTCGGTTCCGCGAGGGCGTCCTGATCGGCGCGCGCCTGGACCGGGACAACAGCGGCATGGACCTTGTTCTGCGCGCGCCCGGCGACGGGCAACAGGGCCTCCTCGACCACCTGCGCCTCGGCCGCCGCGCCTCGTACTCGTTCACGGTGACGACGCGCGACGACGCGGGCTGGCAGGGCCTGGAGAACCTGACGAGCCGGGCCATCAACGTGGTGGCGAACGCGGCCGCCCAGTCGGCCGACCACCTCCTGAGCTACTTCACCATGCTCCGGGCCGAGCTCGGCTTTTACCTCGCATGCCTTCGTCTGCACGAGCGGCTGGCTGCCAAGGGCGTGCCGGTCGCCTTCCCGAAGCCGGCGCCCTGGCGGCCGTTCCGGTTCACGGCCACGGGACTGCGCGAGGTGTGCCTGGCGCTTCGGCGCGAGGAGCCAGTGGTGGGAAACGACGTACCCGCGAACGAAAGGCCGCTGATCATCGTCACGGGTGCCAACTCCGGCGGCAAGTCGACCTTCCTGCGTAGCGTCGGCCTGCTCCACCTCATGCTGCAGTCCGGCATGTTCGTCGCCGCGGAGAGCGTCGAAGCCAGCGTCTGCGGCGGCGGCGTCTTCACGCACTTCGCGCGGGAGGAGGACACCAGCATGACGAGCGGCCGCCTGGACGAGGAGCTCGCGCGCATGAGCGCGGTAGCCGACCGGCTGCGCCCGAGGAGCCTCATGCTGTTCAACGAGTCCTTCGCGTCCACGAACGAGCTCGAGGGCTCGGAGATCGGTCGCCAGGTCGTGCGTGCCCTTCTCGAAGCGGACGTCACGGTCGCCTTCGTCACCCACCAGTTCGACCTCGCGGAAAGCTTCTACAAGTCGCACGCGGAGTCCGCGCTGTTCCTTCGCGCCGAACGGGGAAGCGACGGCCAGCGCACCTACCGGCTTGTGGAGGGACCGCCGCTGGCGACCAGCTTCGGCGAGGACCTGTACTACCGCATGGGCGGCTGGCTGGACGCCGACGCGCCGCCCGAGGCGACGCCGCCGGCGCACGAGGCCTCGGGAGGCGCCGTCGGCCACCCGACCGACTGACCGCGTAACGGACCGACCGTCGTCCCCGGGGAGGGCATACCGGCCACCTACCGCCGCGCTGTTCGGCCGCGGGCGCCGCGACCAAGGTAGGCAGGGTCGCCGGCCGGCCGACAGGAATCGCGCCGCGAGAGGCCTTGGCGCGCCACGTCCTCATCGAGAGGTGGGAGGCCATGCTTGCGCTCGAGTCGGTCGGCCGGAGCTTCGGCCCGGTGGTCGCCGTCGAGGACGTCGGCTTCGAGGTTCCGCGCGGCAGCGTGTGCGGCCTCATCGGCCCGAACGGGGCAGGGAAGACCACGACGATGCGGCTCATCCTTGGCATCTGCGAGCTGGAGCGCGGGCGGATCACGTGGGAGGGGCAGCCGGTCGACCAGGTCGAACGGCGCCGTCTGGCCTACGTGCCCGAAGAGCGCGGCCTCTACCCCCGGATGCGTCTCGAGGACCAGCTTCGCCTGTTCGGAGAGCTCGGCGGCCGCAGCCGCCGCGAGGCGGAGCGCACCGCCGACCGGTGGATCGACCGCCTGGGTCTGGACGAGTACCGGCGACGACCCGGCAGCGATCTCTCCAAGGGCAATGCCCGGAAGGCCCAGGTTGCCGTCGCGCTCCTCAACGAGCCCGAGCTCGTGATCCTCGACGAGCCGTTCGAGGGCCTCGACCCGGTCAACGTCCGCGTCGTGTGGGAGGTTCTGTCGGAGCGGACGACCGCCGGCGTCACGTTTCTCCTGTCGAGCCACACCATGGACTTCGTGGAGGGCCTGTGCGACCGGGTCGTGCTCATCAACCGCGGCCGCACGACGGTCGCCGGCGCGCTCGGCGAGGTGCGCCGGCAGAGCGCCCGCCGTGTGCTCCGGGTGGGCTTCCAGGAGGCCTCGGAGCAGGCGTTCTCGCGCTTCGAGCGCGCGACGGGCCTGGGCCCGGGGCGTGCCGACCGCGACGGCGCGCGCCTGTATGAGGTGGACCGTGAGGCCGCGAGCGGGGATCCCGCCCAGCGCCTGCTCGACGCCGCCAGGGCCGCGGGCCCGGTCCTCCTCTTCTCCCTCGGCCCGCCGAGCCTCGAAGAGGTGTACATCGAGCTCGTTGGCGACGGGGCCGCCTAGAGCGCAGGGGAGGCAGGGCCATGGCGACGCTGTGGGTGCTGGTGCGGCACGAGGTCCTGGAGATCCTCCGTCAGCGCGCATTTGCCCTGACGACGGTGCTCGGCATGCTGCTCGTCGCCGCCGCGGCCGTCGTGCCGCCGATGCTCATGCCGGCCGCCGGCACGCCGACGGTGCGCATCGCCGTTCTCGACCAAGGCGGCGCGGTGGTGCGAGCCATGGCCGCAGCCGCCTCCGCGCAAGCGGGCACCGTGCGCGTTCGACCCTGGACCGCATCCGCGTCCGCGCTGGCCCAGGCGGTCCGTGCCGATCGTCTGTCGGCAGGCGTGGTGGTCCTCGACGGGCCGGG
>JAKASY010000224.1 GCA_021817625.1 Bacillota bacterium
ATGCTGACGATTCTCGGCGCTATTGGGAAGTTCGTCAGAGCGAACATTATTCAAAACGCCATGCTGGGTAAGCGCAAGCGGGCTGAATACGGACGCTACAATGGTGGGCGCGTGCCGTTTGGGTATCAGGTCGGCGAGGACGGACATTTCTCGGCCGATACGTCGATCTGGTGGGAAGAACTTAGCGCGGCAGCGCTCGTGAAGAGGACCTACGAGGAGTTCGTCCGCATCAGCGTAGAGGAGGGGCGCGGTCTACGCGGACTTAGCCGCTGGCTGAACGAGCGGCGCGTACCCTCGCCAACGAGGCGCGCAAGCGGCTGGAGCCCCAGCGTGTGCCGAACACTGATCCGCAATCCGGTGTACACAGGAGACTATGCTTACGCGAAGACCAAGCAGCCGATGGGTGGTAACGCAACGCCTCGCCCGACGAGCGAATGGGTCCTTGTTCCCGACAGCCACCCGCCGCTGGTGTCTCGGGCGTTGTGGCAGAAAGCGCAGGTGCTCCTAGACGGGAACAGCACTCGTGGCGCGAGGCCGCGCGTAGACAAGCCGTTGGATCTGCTGGCCGGATTCGTGCGTTGCAGTCTGTGTGACTCGAGTCTCACCGCCAGACGACCTGGGACCAAGACACGGTACGTCTACTACACGTGTGGCAGCCGCTACAACGAGACTCGACTACGCGGAAAGACCGTATGCGCGTTCCCGTTTATCCGCGCGGAGGACCTTGAGACCGCGGTCTGGCAGGTGGTGACGGCCATCGCTCAGGACGAGGCAACGGTCGAGCGCGTGATCTCCGGCGGGCTCGAAAACGACGACCATCTCAAGACGCTGGAGAAGCGGGTTGATGCCGCGAAGCGGGAACTAGAGCGCCTGGAATCGGCCGAAGAACGGCTTATGGATTCGTCCCTCCGGGGGCTGTTCCGTGAAGAGCTTGTCGTCAAGAAGGCGGACGAGCTTGCCAAAGAACGGGCGAAGGTGCAGGAGAGAATCGCGGATCTGGAGCACCAGTGGAACGACGCCATCCGTCTCAAGCCGTACTTGGCCGTGGACGCCGAACGTGTAAAGGAGTACATCGCACAGGCCCTGTCCGATGCAGGTCGGTTGGACGTCGCGGCCAAAAGGCAGGTTCTTCAGGCGCTGGTCGGCCATCGTGGCATTCGGGTGGGTCCCGACGGACTCGTGGAGATTGGCCTGAGACTGCCGCTGGAGGTGCTTAGGACGTCAGCGAGAGTCTTGGTCAATAAGGAGGTTGCGTCAAGACGCAGCTGACCACCATGATGCTCGCGGCGCAGAACCGGTCGGCCGTCGCGGTGTTCGTGGGCTCGGCCGCCGCCCTGGTGATGACCTCCCTGCTCGGCGTCGTGTTTGGCGAGGCGATCACCCGCCTGGTGCCCGAGCACGTCATCCGCATCGGCGCCGCCCTCGGCTTTGTCGCCATCGGGGGCTTCCTGCTCGTGTCGCGTGCCTGAGTGGCACGTGGGCCGGCGCAGACCTATACTGGCAGGTATGGCCGGCGGGCGCGCGGGCAGGGTTTGTCCGTGCCTATGGTGAAACCACCCACGCGACACGCGCTCGCCCGGGAGCCCTGCGAGGCTTTCCAACCGAGAAGGGGGACCGTGACCGGATGCGCATCCTGAGGGTCTTTCCGGATCTCAAGGACGAGCGAATGATGTCCCTGTTCTACAAGGGCGTCAAAGCGCAGTGGGCGTCCGACAGCGTGGACTGGACAGCGCCGAGCGGCCTCACGGAGGACCAGAAGACCGCGCTCGCGCACGTCCTCACACCGGTGTACCTGGGCGAGCAGACCGCCATGGCCGGTGCCGGCACGATCCTGCCGCAGATGATGTTCGCCCAGGAGACCGAGGCGCAGCTCTACCTCGGGACGATGCTTCTGGACGAGGCCCGCCACTTCGAGACGCTGACGCGCCTGTACCTGACGCTGGAGCGCCGGCCGTACGAGCTTCGCGATCTGCGCACCATGTACAAGTATCACCACCGCCTGCTGCTCGCGCGCGAGCGCCACGAGTGGGTGTGGGGCATCCTGATCAGCGACCTGTTCGCCAAGCATTTTTACAGCACGTTCGCGGACCAGTTCCCCGACACCCTGTTCGGCACGCTGTCCAAGCGCATCCTCGTTGACGAGGCGCGCCACCAGGCGTTCTCCCAGCGCTACCTGTCGCAGGCCATGGGGAGTCTCGGCGAGGCGCAGCGCCAGTCGCTTCTGGCCTTGGCGCACGACCTCCTCTCGATTTGCCACGAGCTCTACGACCACCTGGGCCAGGACACCGTGACGATCGGCATCGACGGCGCCCTCATCCTGTCCAAGCTGCAGCGGGACATCGCCCGCAAGGCGAACAAGATCGGACTGGGCCAGAACATCTTCGACGACGAGGAGGAGGAGGACGAGATCCTCGAGCAGTGGCGCGAGGAGATCGAGGCCAAGAAGGCGGCGGGCGACTAGCGGCCGGCGCCTCGCGCACGGCGGCGCGCTTGGGAGCCGGTGCACCGGCTGGCGCGCCGTCGCGCCTTAGGGCGGCGACGGACGCGGCGCGGCAGCACAGGGAGGGACTTCGCCCGGTGTTCGAGGTCAAGGGGGAGGGGCGCGAGCGGCCCTGGCCGCATCGCAACACGCCGGCGGCAATTGCCACCCGGCGGCGTGCGCTGACCGAGCTGCCGAGCTGGCGACCGGAGGACGTGCGCATCCTGCCCGGCGACGGCGCGGACCCCGAGGCGCTGGCGGCCACGCAGGAGGCGTTCACGGCCCAGATGGTCCTGCCCGTCGCGGTGGTCGGGCCGATGGAGCTGACCCTAGGCGACTATCGCGCCGACGGGAGCGGGCGTCTTGTCGAGCGCGATCGCCGCTCCGAGCGCCTGTACCTGCCGCTCGCACACACCGAGGGCGGTCTGTCGGCCTCGGTGCAGCGCGGTATTCTGGCCGCCAACCGCGACGGCGGCGTGCGCACGTTCATGGTGGCCGACGGGATGACGCGCGACAGCCTGTACGTCTTCGACACGGTGGGCGAGGCGCTGCGCGCGGCCGCGTGGGCGGCCGACCACGCGGGCGACATGACGGCCTGGCTCGAGGGCGAGGCCCACGCAGAGCCGGCGCTTGTGGCGCACGACCCGCACCGGCCGGTGGTCAGCCGCCACGCCCGCCTCGTCGGGGTGCGGCCCCACGTCATCGGCCCCATGCTCCACCTCCTCTTCACCTATCTGACGGGCGAGGCGGCGGGGCCGAACATGATCACGCGCAACACGTATGCTCTCAACCAGGCCTACGTCCTGCCGCGCCTGCGCGAGGAGCTCGGCCTCGTGCCTGCGCGGACGATCCTCGAGGCGAACATGGGTGGCGACAAGAAGCCGTCGCACCTCTACCATCTGGAGGGCGGGCACGGCAAGACCGTGATCGCCGAGGCCGCGCTGTCACACGCCACGCTGCGGCACGTGCTGCACGTGGCCGCGCCCGATATGCTGGCGTTGGCGGACGCGGGCCTGCACGGCGCGCACGAGAGCGGCATGCAGTCGTTCGCATTCACGCCGGCCACGGTCGTGGCCGCCCTGTTCATCGTCACGGGCCAGGACCTGGGTATGGTGGGCACGAGCTCCATGGCGCACATCGCCATCCAGCCGATCGAGCCGGGAACCCTGCCGACCGACGTGGACGCGGCGGACGCGGCGGCCTCGCGGCCGTACCGCACGGGCGGCGTGCACCTGAGCCTCAAGCTGTCGGGCGTCGAGGTCGGCACGGTGGGAGGGGGCACGGTCCTGCCGTGTGCCCAGACCTACCTGCGGATGCTCGGCTGCGTGGGCGAGGGGAGCGCGTACCGGCTGGCCCAGATCGTGGCGGCAGCGGCCCTGGCGCTGGAGATCTCGGCCGGAGCGAGCATGGCCAGCCCCGACAGCCGCGAGTTCTTCCGCGCCCACTGGCGGCGCGGCGGCGTGCGCGAGAAGGCGGGGAGCTAGTCGCGCGGGAGCCTCATTGCGGAAAGGAAGCGGTG
The DNA here is from genome assembly GCA_021817625.1 of Bacillota bacterium. The sequence continues at coordinate 3,999 of JAKASY010000224.1, forward strand.
TCGATGACCCAGGAGGCGCAGGTGTACCTGAACGGGCGGCTCGTGCCGAAGTCGGAGGCCCGCATCGACCCTGACGACCGCGGCTTTCTGTTCGGCGACGGCATCTACGAGGTCTTGCAGGTGCGCGAGGGCTTGCCCGTGTTCGTCGACCAGCACTTCGCGCGCCTGGGGACGAGCGCGGCCGGCTGTGAGCTCGCCCAGCCGTTCGACCGGGCCGGCTTCGAGGCGATGGCGCGCTCCCTGATCGCCGCGAACGCGATCGAAAATGGCATCGTCTACCTGCAGGTCACGCGCGGCGTAGCGCCGCGAAACCACGCCTTCCCGGCGCCCAGCACCCCGCCGACGGTCTACGCCTTCGCCAAGGAGGTCGCCCACGACCCCGCCCTGCACCGCGACGGCGTCGGCGTCATCACGCTCCTCGACGAGCGCTGGGGGCGCGTGGACATGAAGACCGTGAACCTCCTGCCGAACGTCATCGCCGCCGAGCGCGCGGCGCGCGCCGGCGCCTACGAGGCGATCCTGGTGCGCGACGGCGTGGTGACCGAGGCATCGCACTCCAACGCCTGGATCGTGCGCGGCGGCGTCGCCATGACCCACCCGACGGGCCACCGCATCCTACCCGGCATCACGCGCCAGACCACCCTGCGGGCGGCCCGGGAGGATGGCGTGCCCTGCGAGGAGCGCGCCTTCGGAGAGGCGGAGCTCGAGGGGGCGGACGAGGTGTTCCTCACCGGCACGACGACCGGTGTGCTGCCGGTCGTGCGGGTCGACGGCCGCGCCGTGGGGGACGGCCGCCCTGGACCGGTGACCCAGGCCCTGGCGCGCGGCTACCGCCGCCTGCTCGACGCGGCGATTCGCCAGGCGCGCGAGGCGGCCGCCGTCTAGGCGCCCGCGGGGGGGCCGGCCGGGGGTGGCTTGGCGAGCAAGCCCTCCGCCTG
>JAKASY010000225.1 GCA_021817625.1 Bacillota bacterium
CTGACCGGCCGTCCCTGCGCGCAGGCTGTCCATGGCTCCGCTCCTGCGGGCCGCCCAAAGGCTCCTCGCCCTGCGAGCGCACCACCGGCATGCGGTATCGAGGTGGGCCGCCAGAATCTTTGGCTCGAGTCTGGCCGGAAGCGGCTCACGAACCCACGGATATGGCGGTGAAACCGTTCAGTTTGGCGACGGTGACCGCGCTGGGGTAGGTTCGATCCTCGTCCACTGTGTTGAGCTACGGCATGACCCCCATCCCGGTCGCCCTTCCCCCACCCAGGCACGACCTCGTCGTCGAGGAAGGACGCTCAGAGGCGGACGTCCCGCGGCGGGTCGCTGCGTCGGCCGGCCTCAATCCCGGAGCCGCGCAAGGGCGAAGCAGCAAGATACTGCGCAAGGCTGCCCTGTCGGTGTGCCTTCCGCACCCATTCCTCGGCGCTGACAACCACCGCGGACGCGCGCCCGTTCTTGGTGATCATCTGGGGACCGTGTGTCATCGCACGCTCCACGACCTCGCTGAACCTTGCCTTGGCGCTGGTCACCGTCCACGTGTCCACAGGCACCTCTCCTTGCGCCGCGGAGTGGCTGTCGTTCGAGGAGAGCGGTCTCCGTTGTGTTCGCCTGAAAGAACCTGGGCGACCACCGAGCCCCGGGTCGCCCCTATCGGTGACGTCCGCCGCGGCGCCTGTACGCCGGCGACCCCGGCCGATTCGTCCTACAATGGAGTGCTAAACGTGAAGTGCGCGCCGCCGACCATGAACCCGACCAATAGCAGCAGGCGGAAGCTCTGCCAGTAGGTGATCTCCGTTACGTTGGAAGCGATGTCCGGTAACGTGGCGTTCCAGAGCCACATCACCGGTGCCGGCAAGACGAACAGGTAGACGAGCAGCAGGCCGAACAATAGCGCCAAGGGGTGCCTCCTCTCAACAGTGCCCGAGGCCTCGGAGAGAGGACGGCTAGGGGGCGTTGCGAGGCCGTTGTGGCGGCCGCGAACTGACGTGCATCGTTCCGTGGGTACGCTCTGCGTGGTCCGAAATCCCCCTGCCGGCTCGCCGCGTCGCCTCATGATCAGGGACTGTGGAGAGGCGGGCGATGCACTGCGGGTGACCGACCCTGATGAGCCCGAGATCCGCCGCCTGCGCGACGTGGGCGCACTGCCCGTCGGCGCTCCCGTGGGGACGTGCCAACCGTACAGCACGATAACGGAGGCCATCCCGTGGTCCGGAAAGGGCCCAGTCAGGATCTCGCTACGTGGCGCCGACCAGCAGCGCACCTACGACGTTGGCACAACGCCCGTCACGATCACGTCCGCCACGAGCGGCTGGCGTTGGTGAGTCGCGCTACGGGCACGTGTTCTGCGAGCAGCGCCCTTGACGATGGTGCGGACCAATCCCCCCGCCCCCGTCTACACGAAAGCCGGCACGTTGATCTGGAGACCGGGGGCCGCCGGCACGCCACGGGACGCCACCGATGGGCCAAGCAGTCCCCCAGTTGGGACGCGAAGGAGAAAACCCCCGTTCCTGCGTCCGGCAGCGAAGGATGCGGCTGTCGACGTGCGGGACGGCAAGGGACTCCATCGCCTCTTGGACCGCCTCGGCGGCACCGCCGCGCCGGCATGGCTACTGGTTCGTGCCGCGACTGCCTTAAGGGCACACGCAATCACGAGCGCCGGGAGGGCGCCGCCCCTGGCCAGGCGCCCGGGCGTGCAAACGTCCGCCATCACGAGCCGGGCACGACCCTACCTTGCGTTGGGCCAGATCTGCTCGCCGCCGGCCACGGGCAGGAACATGTTGGTCTGCACCTCCAGGGCTCTTGACAAGACCTGGGCGGCCTGCGGAAGCGAAAGGGTCGGGTGCCAGGAGATCGTCGTCGTCCAGATGGTGTACTTGGGGGTGGCGCTCTCGCCGCCGCCGCCGAAGAGATTGAGCGTTCTCCCTGCCAGCCTGATCGACGGCCGGACCAGCAGGCTCTCTCCTTGCCCGTTGTATACGGTGACGCCGAAAAGCCACCCGAGGGGGCCTTGTCCGCGCAGCTGCTCCGCCTTGGGCGCCGGCCCTCTGAGCTCGACCGTGGCACCGCGGGGGCTGAGGAACAGCAGCCTGAGCTTGTACCCGCCCCGCCGCCAGAGCGCCTCGCCCTTGCCAACGGGTAGGTGCACGGTCACGTGTACGGCGCTGGTGCGCGTGACGCTCATGCCGTCGAGCAGCCACTGCGCCTGGCTCGCCGAGGTCGGCCGTGCGGTCGGAACGCCTGAAAAGGTGAGCGTAAACGGGTGCGTGCCAGCGCCGCTGGGCGGATTCGTCATGCCGTAGCCGCCGCCACTGACGCCGTACGGCCCGGGGCCGACAAAGTCCGGTGAAAAGTACTGATCGCCGCTGAGGAGGTGCACTTTGCCCGTGATCTTGGTGCCGGTCGAGGTCATCGTCAGGGTTGTGAACTCCAGCCAGCGCCGGCCCATCGCGTAGCGCACCGGATCGGTGATGTGCAAGAGTGTGACGGGGTGGTAGATGGAGGCCGGCACGCGGAAGGAGAGGGACACCGGCGAGAAGCCTTGCACGGCCTGGATGGGTGCCCCGCCCTCGGCTGGATAGGCCGGGAGGACGGTCGTTGTGGGCAGCTGTGCCACCCTGAGGACGGTCACGGTGATGTCGGTCGGAGGTCGCCTTGTGGGCCTGTCGATGCCGACCGCCGTGGGCAGGAAGAACGACATGGCGGCGCCGCCGCCCTGAAGCCAGTGCGTGTCGTTGGGTGAGGTCGTGTACGCCGGCCCGGAGCCGCCGTGCAGGGAGACGCGCATGAGGAAGGGGTCCAGAAGCCCTCCCTGCGAGGAGCCGATGGGTGTCACCTCGGCCACCAGGTCGGTGCCGGTGGCCGTCGGCCAGTAGCCGAGAAGGGTGAGACGCGTCGTGCCGGACAGGTCGCGGCTGATGTGGAGCGACGCCGCTTGACCTAGGGAAAGGGCGTCCTGGTAGCCCGGCAAGTTGTCCTTGAGGTACAGGTCGAGCGATGAGTAGACGTGCGGGGGGGCGAAGGCGTCCACGGCGAGGACGGTGAGCCCGGCGCCGGTGAGAAGGGCGACCGCTGTCAAGGCGGCACCGGCCCAGAGCAGGGCGTTACGGACGCGCACAAGGAACGGCGTCCGGTGGCGCGCCACCGGCGCCTCCTCGGCCTCGCCCGGGGCCGAAGCCCCGAGCGCGGCCGCACTCACGATGGCGGGCGCCGCCGCGAGGTCCCGGCAGGCGGGACAGCCGGCGAGATGCTGCCGGACGAGCGCCTCGGTCGAGGCCGACAAGAGGCCCTCCGCATGGAGCGGCAATAGGTCGCGGACCACGTAGCATGGCAGGTCAGTCGGCCGATCGGCCACCGGCACCCCCTCCTTTTCCGGGCGTCGACCCTTCCTTGTCCCGGCCCTCCAGGCGCTCGCGCTCGATCGTGTGGCGTAGGCGGGAAAGGAGGCGGAAGTGCCGGACGCGCGCGGCGTTCGGCGTGATGCCCAAGACCTGGGCAACGTCGGCATAGGGCCAGTCGGCCACCGTACGAAGCCACACGAGAGCCCGGTTCTCGGGGCTCAAGTCGGTCAGCATGGCAAGGGCGTCGCCCGCCGCCTGGCTGCGGACGGTCGGGAACCGTGCCGCAGCCTGCACCGCTGCGCGAACCTCCCGCCGTCGGCCCTCGCGCTGGCGCGCCCGGAGGTAGCGGCGCAGGGCGATACCGCAAAGCCAGGCGCGCGGCGAGCCCTCGCCCCGATAGCCTCTGAGGCCGATCAGCGCCTGGAGGAAGGTCTCCTGCGTGAGGTCCTCTGCCTGCCAGGCATCGGCGCCGAGGCCCAGGAGAAAGCGGCGCACCGAGGGGGCTTCCCGGCGGTACCACACGTCCAGGTCGTCCGCGATCGGCACGTCGCGCCCTCCTCCGTCTTCCGACTGTAGTGCCGCCTCTGGCCCAGAATGTTACACACGGCGCCCGTGCCGCCGCCGCATGACCGATACGCTTGACCGGCTCATGCCGCCCTGGCTGTAGCACCGATGCCGTGATCAACAACGCGACAGTCAAGCTCGAGCAGGTCTTCGCCCAGCCCACACGCGATGAGGCGCGCCAGTACGTGGCCAGGGCGCAGGCACGCGACGGCGGCGCCTCCCGCAGGCGGCCGAAGTGGTGCTGGAGGCGGAGGACGACGCCCTGCGCCACACGGCCATCTCAGCAGTGGCATTGGCGCCACATCCGCTCCACCGACGGCCTGGTGCATCTCAACCGGGAGATCGTCCGCGGCCCCCTTCGACCTGGTCGGCATCTTCCTCAACCGCGACAGCGTCCGGCGCCTCGGTGGCGCCGTCTTGAGCGAGCCGTGCATGGCGCCCATCGACGTGTCGCCGTGCCTGCCTGCTATCCCTGGCCCCGATCCCGAGGCGGCGGTCCCGCTTGCTCGTCCCGACCGAGCGGCGCACGCGTCCTGACCGCTACCAGTTCCTACTTGACTCGATTTGACCGGCTGGACAGGCAGAGAGCGCCCGGCAAGCGAAGGCTGCCGGGACGCCCGTCGCCTGCGGAGGGTACGGGGGAGTGCGTGGCTCGCATTGGCGGAGCGGAAGCGATGAGGAGGACGCCCGACCTGCTCCTGAACGGCCGAGCCAGGGCAAGGAGCACGCGGTGCCCTTACGCCATCGAGGAGGTAGGGCGGGCATGGGGTACATCGAGGATCTGCGTGCGGTGGTCGGTTACAGGCCGCTCATTCTTGTGGGGTCTGCCGTGCTGGCTATCAACGAGCTTGGCCACCTGCTTCTCCAGCAGAAGTTGAATGGTGTGTGGGGCGTTCCGGGCGGCATCATGGAGCTCGGAGAGTCTCTGGAAGATACGGCAAGACGTGAGGTTTACGAAGAAACGGGCCTTCACGTGGGGCAGTTCGCGCTAGTGGGTGTATTCTCGGGATCCGATCGGA
>JAKASY010000226.1 GCA_021817625.1 Bacillota bacterium
TCGCGGCCAAGACGGGCCGGCCGCTTGAGGCGCCCGTGCCGTTCGTGAAGATCGACCATCCGGCGCCCACGGCGCAGGGGACGCTCGTCTACCCGGGCACCTCGGGCGGCGACAACTACGGCCCCGTCGCCTACGACCCGGCGCTCGGGCTTGCGTACGTGTTCGCCGTCGACGGCGCCTCCATGGTGTACTCGACGGGCAAGGGCACCGAGGGGTCCCGCTCCGTGCAGGGCAGCGCGCCCTGGACCGGCTCCGTGACCGCCATCCAGGTCGCGACCGGCAAGGTTGCCTGGACGCTCTCGACCGCCACCCCGCTCACGGGCGGCGGCACCGTGACGCGGAGCGGCGTCCTGTGGTTCGGCAGCGAGGGCGGCAAGCTGTACGCGGTCGATGCGAAAAGCGGCAAGGTGCTGCTGAAGCTCGACGCCGGCGCGAGCATCGGCGCCGCGCCGAGCGTGTACGAGCTGGACGGCCGGGAGTACGTGGCCGTGGCCGTGGGCGGCTCCGGCACGATGGAGACCGAGCCGTTCAGCCGCCCGGGCCCGGCGCTCGAGGTGTTCGGCCTGCCACCGAACGCGTAGGCCCTGGCACCACGGCCGTTCGCCCGGCGCTATAGTGGGAGCGGCGCGCGGACGGGGGAGGCGGCGGCTTGGCGGGCGAGGGGGCCGGCGGCATGCCGGCGGTGCTGGTGGTTGGCGCGGGCTTCATGGGGGCGACGCACGCCCGGGCGTGGCGCGCCCTGGGCGCGCGCGTGGTGTGCGTGGCCGACCCGGACGCCGAGCGGCGGGCGGCGGTGGCCGCCCTCGCCGAGGCGCATGGCTGCGCGGACGCAGGGCGTGCCCTGGCCGCGCACGGCGATGTCGCGGTGGTGGACGTGTGCGTACCGACGCCCGCCCATCTCGCGGTGCTCGAGGGCCTGCCGCCCGGCCTCCTGGTGGTGATGGAGAAGCCGCTCGGGCGCGACGGCGCCGAGGCTGCCGCCGTCGCGCGCACGGCGCACGAGCGCGGGGTCGACCTCTTCGCCGCCCAGGTCGTGCGCTACTTTCCCGCCTACCGCGGTCTGCGCGACACGGTCCTCGCGCGCGGCGCGGAGGGCGTGCGGCGCCTTCGCATGCGCCGCGTCGGCCCGCCGCCCGTGGGTGCGGGCGGCTGGTTTCTCGACGAGGCTCGGAGCGGCGGCATCTTCATCGACCTCATGGTCCACGACCTTGACTGGCTCCTCTGGACGTTCGGGCCGCCGGCGCGGCTCACGGCCCGGGCCTGGGCGGACGCCTCGGGCGCGGCGCGCCACGCGCTCGCCCTCCTCTCCTGGCCGGGGCGGCGCGTCGCCCATGTCGAGGGGAGCTGGCTCCACCCGGGCCCGTTCACGACCGGCGCCGAGCTCGACGCCGTGTGGGGGAGCGCGGCGCTCGGCGGCGACGCGGCCGCTGTGGTCGAGACGACGACGGACGGGAGCCGCCGCTCGACGCCGCGCCTCCTCGACCCCTATGCCCTCGAACTGCGGGCGGCGTGGCTCGCCCATCAGGCGGGGGCGCCGCCGCCGGTGAGCGCGGAGGACGGCGTGCGGGCCGTGCGCCTGGCCGAGATGTGCCGCGAGAGCGCGCGCCTGGGCCGCGCCCTCGCCGTGGACGCGGGGGTGCTCTCGTGAGCGCGCTGCCGATCGGCCTCGTCGGCGTCGGGCACGTTCACGCGCCCGGGTACGCGCGACTATTGGCGGGAGGCGACTACGCCCGCCTCGTGGGCTTCGTCGAGGCGGACGACGCCCTGGCGGCGCGCTTTGCCGCGCAGACGGGGGCACGGCGCCTTCCTGACGTGGCCGCCCTGCGCGCGGCCGGGGCGCGCGCCGCCATTGTGGCCGGCGACAACCGAAGCCGCCTGGAGGGCCTCGCCGCCGCGCTAGACGCGTCGCTCCCGGCCCTGGCGGAGAAGCCGCTTGGCCTCGCGCCGGGGGAGGCGGCGTCGGTCGTCGCGGCCTTTGCGCGCGCCGGCCTCACGCTCGGCGTGGCCCTGCCGATGCGCTTCTCCCCTGCGATCGAGGCGATGGTCGCGGCGGTGCGCGAGCGCGACGCGGTCGGCCGCCTGGTCGCCCTCCTCGGGGAGAACGTCGCGCGCTACCCGGGCGGCTGGTTCGGCGAGCCCGAGCGCTCCGGCGGCGGCTGCCTGACCGACCACACCGCGCACGTCGCGGACGTCTTCGCCCGCCTCACGGACCTCCGGCCGGTGCGCGTCACGACGCTCGCGGGGGACTTCCTGCCGAGCGGCGCCGAGCGCACGGCGACGCTCATGATCGACTACCCGGGCGGTCTTTACGCCACGCTCGACGCGAGCTGGGCGCGGCCCGACGCCTATCCCGTGTGGGGAGGGCTGTCCGTGGCGGTCGTGGGCGAGCGCGGCGTCATCGAGGCGAACCCGTTCGCGGAGCGCTTCACGCTCTGGGGCGAGCGCCCCGAGCTCGTGGGCACGGGCGACGACCTGGACGACGCCATGCTCCGCGACTTCGCCCGCGCGGCGGCGGCCGGCCGGCCGACCCGGGCGACGGGGCGCGACGGCCTGCGCGCGCTCTGCCTGCAGGCAGCGGCCCAGCGCTCGCTCGCCACGGGCGAGGCGGCGCCCGTCGAGGAGCCGCCCGGCGCGTAGGCGGCGCGCCGGGCGGCCTGGGCCTCTCAGTAGTGGGCGAGGATGCCGCGCTCGCGCGCGAGCCGGTCGGCGCGCGAGAAGAGCCACAGCCCGCCCGCGAGCCACACGGCGGCGTTCGCCGCGGCCTCGCCCATGAGCACGGCGGTGCTTGGGCCGCCGCCCACCATAAGGTGGTCGAGGAGCCCGACCGCCGCCGCGAGCGGCAGGGCGGTCGCCGCCACGTGCCAGAGGCCGGAGAGCTGGGCGATCGGCGCCATGATCACGAACAGGAGGAGGAACTGCAGGAGGTTCAGCGCCTGGTTCATGCGCTTGAACACGATGGCGCCCGATGCCACCACGAGGCCCATTCCCCAGGCGCTGGCGATCGCGAGCGCCGCCGGCACCGCGTCCGCGGGCGAGACCGCGAGGCGCGCCCCCGTCACCAGGAGGAGGAGCGTGAGCACGGCGGCCATGGGGATCAGGTAGAAGGCCACGCTGACGGCGTCGCGCACGAGCATGATCAGGCCCGTCGGCCGCGGTGTCAGGAACACCTGCTCGAGCGTCCCGTTCTGGGCCTCGTTCTGGAGCTCGAAGCCCATGTCGCCCGTGGCCGTGAGCGACAGCATCCACACCAGGTAGCCGAGCACCACCATCGACAGGTGCGGGCCGTGGATCGCCACGCCGGACAGGTACGAGGCGCCCAGGAACAGGCCCAGGAAGACCAGGAACAGGACGATCGTGGAGGACGCGAACTCGGTCGGGTAGCGCCGCGTCTGGACGAAGATGCGCCGCATCTCGGCGCCGATCAGGCTTGCCACTCGGCCCCCACCTCCACCGGAAGACCGTCCGCGCGGACGGGATCGACGCCTGCGGTGCCCTCGACCACGCGCTCGAACACCTCGGACAGGCTCGCCCGGTCGCGCGTCACCGACTCGATGTCGAGGTCGCCGGCCGCCGCGAGGAGCGCCAGCGCGGCCGTGGGATCGCCCGCGCCGCCGGTGTAGGCAAAGCGCTCCGCGCTCCCCTCCTCGAACTCCGCGCCGAGGGCGCGCAGGCGCTCGTGCTGGTCGGGGCCAGCGGGCGTGCGCAGCGTGATGCGGCAGACCGGGCGCGAGAAGCGCGCGAGCACGTCGGCGGTCGCGCCCTCCAGGACCAGGCGCCCGGCGCGCATGATCGCCACCCGGTCGGAGAGGCTCTCGGCGACGTCCAGCTGGTGGGTGGTGAGGAGGACGGCCGTGCCTTCCGCTCGGAGCTCGCGCACCATCTGCTGGATGTCCTGGCCCGAGCGCCAGTCGAGGCCGAGCGTCGGCTCGTCCAGGAGGAGCACCGCCGGCGCGTGCAGGAGCGCGACCGTGAGGGCGGCCTTCTGCTGCATGCCGCGGCTCAGGGTCTGGATCGTGTCGTTCGCCTTGGACTCGAGGCCCACCCGCTCGAGCAGGCCCATGCCGCGCCGTCGCGCCTCGCGCGCCGTGAGGCCGCGCATCATGCCCCAGTACTCGAGATTCTCCAGGGCCGTGAGCCGCCAGTAGAGGTTGCGGCTGCCCTCGAGCACGGCGCCGATGCGGGCCTTCGCGCGCGGCAGGGCGATCGGCTCGCCGCCCACCCGCACGCTGCCGCGGTCCGGCCGCACCAGGCCCGCCGTCATCTTGATCGTCGTGGTCTTTCCCGCGCCGTTCGGCCCGAGAAAGCCCAGGACCTCGCCCGGCCCCACCTGGAACGAGACGCCGGATACGGCGTCGATCGCGCCCGTGCGGGTGCGAAAGCGCTTGGCCAGGTCCTCGACCGCGAGCACGCGCCCACCCCCTCGGCCCCGACACTACCACCCGGCCGAGGCGCGGTCGTCCTGCGGCGGTCGGTGCGCCCTCCGCCTTTGGGCGGACCCAGTCGCGCCGCGCGGGCGACGGCCGTAGACTGGCACGAGCGCGCCCCGGGCGGACGACCCCGGCCGGCGGCGCGACGGGGGAGGGAGCAGCGTGGCGGCGAGCGGCGAGCGCGCCGCGGGCGGTCAGGCCCGCGCTCTGCGCGCGCGCGTGCGCACCCTGATGCGCGAGGAGGGCCTGAGCATGCGCGCCCTCGCCGCGCGCGTGGGCGTGAACCACGCCACGCTCTCCCGCTTCCTCGCCGGCCGCACGGCGGCCAGCCCCCGCCTGCTCGCGGCGCTCGGGGCGCGCCTCGGCATCGGGCCGGAGCGGCTCATCGAGCTCGCGGGCGAAGGCGAGGGGGGTGTGCCGACGTGGGGGCTGCCGGCGGGGGCGGGCCCGGACGAGTTCGAGGCCACGCTCGACCGCCTGGCGGTGATGGCCG
>JAKASY010000227.1 GCA_021817625.1 Bacillota bacterium
ACATCGGGGCGCTCGTCCGCGCTGAGCGGCAGCCGCTCGATCCGCCCGGCGAACGGATAGCCGAGCAGGCCGAAGGCCGGGCGGCGGACGGCGCCGGCGAGGGTGAGGGCACGCCTCAGGCCCGCCGGGCCGCGCTCGGCCACGATGTCGCTCTGGTTTCCCGCGTCCACCTGGTACGGCCCGCCGGGTCGCGCCACCACGCGCGCACGGGGCGCCATGGCAAGGATCGCGAAGGCCTGGCGCCCGTCCTCCAGGAGGACGGCTTCGGGGTCGCCCATGGCACGCAGGACGGCCGCGGGATTGGTGGCCCGCACGCCATCCAAGCGCCGTCCGACCTCGCCCAGGCCGGCATCACGCACGCCCTTCGCCATCGCGACCCCTCCCCGCACAACACAAAAAAACTTCCGTCCCGGTCCGGGACGGAAGTACACTTCCGCGGTGCCACCCCGCTTGGGCCGAAGCCCCTCTCGTGCCAGGCACGGGTGCATGACCGATGCCCGCCCCCCGCTCACGGTGGGGATCCGGCGAAGCCTAGGGCTGTGCCTTCGGTTCGCGGCTTGCGGGCCCATTCCCGCCCCTCGGGCCACCGGCCTCGCACCCTCGCCGGCTCGCTTCGGCCCTCGGTCGCGGCGGTACTCTCCCCGCGCATCGCCTTTCCTATTGGTACGTGCACTATACGGAGCGCCGGGGTCCTTGTCAATGGCAAACCGAGGCGCGCAGCCTCGGACGCGGAGCATCGGCCGATCTCCGTGGCGCCCGGCGTGCTGCACTACAATAGGCCTTGAGCCCCGACGCAGGAGGTGGCGTCCCTGGACTGCGTGTTCTGCGGCATCGTGCGCGGCGAGCTACCGAGCTACCGAGTGTTCGAGGACGATGACGTCCTGGCGTTTCTCGACATCCAGCCCGTGACCGCCGGGCACACCCTGGTCGTGCCGCGCCGCCACGTGCCCGACCTGCTCGCCATGCCGGACGGCATGGCCGGGCCGCTCTTTATCGCGGTCGGCCGCATTGCGCGCGCCGCGGCGCGTGCCCACGGCGCCGACGGCGTGAACGTCCTGCAGGCGAGCGGCGGCGCGGCCGGGCAGACCGTCCACCACCTGCACGTGCACGTCGTGCCGCGCCGCAGCGGCGACGGCCTGCGCCTGCACATCGCGCCCGGCGCCAAGGCCGACGATGCGGCGCGCATGCAGGCGGAGGCGGCCCGTCTCGCCGAGGCGCTGGCCGCGCTCGACGGCTAGGCTTTCGGGCGCGCCGCCGGCACCGTGCTTCCCTCCACCCAGACGGCGCCGTCCGGGCCGACCTCCCGCTTCCAGATCGGCACCTCGGCCTTGATCCGATCGATGGCCGTGCGCGCCGCCAGGAAGGCGCCGTCACGGTGCGGTGCCGACGCGGCGACGACCACGGCCACCTCGCCCACGGCGAGGCGGCCCACCCGGTGGGCCGCCGCCAGCCGGCTCCCCGCCACGGCTGCCGCCACCTCGGACAGGATGCGCGCCATCTCGCGCTCCGCCAGCGGCCGATGGCTCTCGTACTCCAGGCGCTCGGTCACCTGCTCGCCGGTGCGCGAGCGCACCGTGCCCAGGAAGACGACCGTGCCACCGCTCGCGTCGTCGGCGACGCGCAACGCGATGGCCGCGGGGTCGATGGCGCCGTCCTCGATGCGCGCATACGGCGCCTCCTCGCCGCCGCCGGACACGGGCGGGATGACGGCGACCGTCGCGCCTGGCGGCACGACGGCCTCGTCGCCCGCGTAGGCGTCGTCGAAGGCCAGCGCGCAGGACGGCAGAATCGCGGCGAGCGCCGGCACCTCCGAGAGCAGGGCGCGCCGCACATCGGCCGCGAGCACGCTCGAAGCGGCCGGCTCCACCCGCAGGGAAAGGCGGCGTCGGCCGGCGCGCTCCGCGGCAACGGCGAACAGCACAACCTCGACATCGATCGCACGGCCCGTCGCACGTGCGCTCACGGCCCGCCCTCCCCGTCCGTCGTGTCGTCTGCCGCGCCGGCGCGAAACGCGCTCGTGGCGATGCGCCGCCGGCGCTGGCGCACGGCCAGCACGCGGATCTCGACCTCCACGCGCACCCCGCCGCCGAGCGCCGCCGCCACCGCGTCGGCCGTCTGCGTCGCCGCGCGCTCCAGGTCTTGCGCCTGGACCCCGACGCGTGCCGCCGCGTGCACCGCGACGCGCACGAAGTCGCCTTCCGTGGTCACGCTCACGCCGCGCGCCAGGTGGTCGACCGGGAGCAGCGGCGCGCCCGGCCCGCTCCCGGGCCGGAGCAGGCCGGCGACCGCCGCCGTGGCGATGGCGTGGCGCGCGGCAACCTGGGCGACCACGTCGTCGGGCACCGCCAGGCGGCCGATCGCCGTCACCTGCTCCACACGCGATCCCTCCCGCAGGGCCCATTGTAGCGTTTGCGTTGCGCTTACGTACTCGAGCGGGCGCCTATGGTATACTCTGCGGGTCCGGCTCGCGACCCTCCGGCCGCGGCCAAGCGCGAACCCCTCGAGGAGGAGTACCGTGGCCCGCGAGTGCGCCGTGTGCGCGAAGAGGGTGACGTTCGGTCACCGCGTCAGCCACTCCAACCGCAAGACCCTGCGACGCTGGGAGCCCAACCTGCACGCCGTGCGCGCCGTGATCCACGGCAAGCCCGTGCGGATCCGCGTGTGCACCCGATGCCTGCGCTCGGGCAAGGTAGAACGCGCCCTCTAGCGTCCGAAGGCGCCACAGGGCTGCGAACTACTGCCTGGTGGAGCATGGAACAACGTGCCTACGCACCGCATCGTGTACCATCCCACCGGACCGGCGGCTAACCGCCGCGAACCAGAAAACGTTGGGCTGGTGCCAGCAATCGCGCACCAAGGCCAGGCACAAGCGTTAGGCCTGCCACGCGACTGGAGATCCATGGAAGGACCAGAACCGTCCTCGACACATGTCGCTCCGGGGTGGTACATGTTCGGTAGGTCGGCGAGCCATCGCTCGGCCGGAGCCCACCGATAGGTGCGCTCGACGCCCTCCCCCGGGGACAGGACACAACGCCGCGAATGTGCGGCGCGCGTGAGGCCGGCAAGGCCACGTGGCCGCGAGTTCCGCGGACACGCTAAACGCTCGTGGAGCCAGCGTAAGGCCCTGGGCGACTAGGGCGGTTGGCTGAGAAGCGAGAAACGGGGCTGTGGAATAACCTTCTACGGCACCACGAACGGCGGTCCCATCGACCCGTCCAGGCTAGGCGTGCGACCAGAAGCGCACGAGGAGTAGCAGCAGCGAGCCCACGAACTTGGGCACGCGAACCACGTGCACACGCACACTCCCGCCCCCTTCCGCCCGCGGCCACGCGGGCGTTCGTATTCTACGCATGTGCATGCCCGTCCGGGAACCGGTCCGTCCCGCCATGTTTCGTCAGTCCGCCGCGCCGGCTGTCCTCGCCCTCTCGCACAGCCGGCGCAGCTCCGCCACCGCAGCCGCCGGGTCGGGCGCGCCGAACACGCTCGTGCCGGCCGCGACGGCCGTTGCGCCGCGCCGCACGACTTCGGCCGCGGTCTCGGCGTCCATGCCGCCGTCCACGCTGATCTCGAGGTCCGCTCGTGCCGCGCGCTCGGCCCACTCGCGCACGCGCGCCACCTTCTCGACCGCCGCCGGGATCGCACGCTGCCCGCCGAACCCCGGGTTGACGGTCATGACCAGCACGAGGTCGAGGTCGGCCGCCACGAACTCGAGCGCCGACAGGGCGGTCGCGGGGTTGAGGGCCACGCCGGCCGCCATGCCGAGCGCTCGCGTCCGCGCGAGCACGCGCTGCAGGTGCACGGTTGCCTCGGCGTGCACGACCACGCGGTGGGCGCCGGCGTCGCGCAGCGCCGGGAGCAGGGACTCGGGGTCGGCGACCATGAGGTGCGCCTCGAGCGGCAGCTCAGTGTGACGCCTGAGCGCGGCCAGCACCGGTGGCCCCATGGTCAGGTTGGGGACGAAGCGCCCGTCCATCATATCCACGTGCAGGCCGTCCGCCGCGCCCTCGACGGCATGTGCCGCTCCCGACAGGTCGGCGAGATCCGCCGCCAGGAGGCTCGGCCAGATGCCCACTCGCCGTCGCGCTGTCTTGGGGTCCATGGCGCCCCCTCCTTGCCCCTCACTGCCCGGCCGACGATGCCACCGGCAGGGCGAGCGTGCGCACGACCTGCCCGGCGAACCAGATCTTCATCGTGCCGTCGCCGCGCCAGGTGTACGTCACGCTGAGGCGCTCTCCGGGCCGCCCCGCCGTCGCCAGCACCGGCACGGCGCCGTCCTCGCTCACCACCTGGATCATGACCGGGGTGCCGCTGCGAAATCCCTTTGCCGGGAGGGTGATGGTGGCGCTCTGCTGCTGCACGGCGTCCGGCGCCGACACCGCGGTGCCGCCCGCCCCCGCGCTGAGGACGAGCGAGATGGTCGAGCCCGCGCTCACGGGCGTCCCGGCAGCGGGCTCCTGCCCCAGCACCTGGCCGGCCGGCGCCGACGACGCACCGTAGCGGATCTCGCTCACGCTCAGCCCCTGGGCGGCCAGCGCCGCCTGCCACGCGGCAAGCGCCTCGCCGACGAGAGCGGGCATGGCGACCGTACGCGCGGTCGTGCCCGTCGAGACCTCCAGGCTCACGTCCTGCCCCACCCAGGCCGCGGTGCCGGCCGGCGGCAGCGTATCGATGACCTGGCCCTTGCCATACACGTTGGAGGGCCGCGGCAAGACCTGCACCACGTTCAGTCCGACCCCCGCCAGCTCCTGGCGCGCGGCGGCCACTTGCTGGCCTTGGACGCTGGGCACGCCGCCCGGCACGGGCGGCGGCCCGGCGCTCAGCACCAGGCGCACGGTGCGACCGGGCAGCATCGCGCTCCCCGCCTTGGGCACGGAGGCGATGACGTTGCCGTACGGCGCGCTCGCGTCCACGCG